>JAISVU010000401.1 GCA_031271375.1 Clostridiales bacterium
GGTTTTTATACAGTTCTTTTATATTGGCAATTAAAGATTCCGGCGTCAACGCTTCTTCCTCCAATACCATAGAAAAACCCTGCCCGGCAAAGGACCGGGCGTTTTGAATTTGATCCCCCCGGGAGGCTTGTTTGCCAAGCGGTATCAACAGCGAGGGCTTGCGCAGCGCGAGGAATTCGTTTATCGCGTTGGAGCCGGCCCTTGAAACTACTATGCTCGCGGCGGCAAACACATCCGCAAGCCCCTGATCCATGTCCAGGAATTCAAAAGCGGCGTAACCGGTTTGATTTGAAAGAGCGGGGTTTGCTTTCCCGTGCCCCGTTATATGGATTATGTTAAAGGTCTTCAAAAGCGTTGGCAGCGCGGCGGTTACAGCCTCGTTAATCTTATGAGCCCCCAGGCTTCCGCCCATCGCCAGCATAACAGGCTTAACTGCGCCTTGCCGCCCGTTGTCAAAGCCACAAAGCTGACAGCCTTTGCGTGCGCTGCCCGTGAGCAGCTCGGGCCTTATCGGGTTTCCGGTGAGAAAGGCTTTCTTCTCGGGCAGTTTTTCCAATGTTTCAGGAAAGGAGCAGCAGATAGCCGACGCGAACGGCATGGACAGACGATTGGCAAGCCCCGAGGTCAGATCGGACTCATGGAGTACGACGGGGACGCCGCGCAGCTTCCCCGCTATGGCTACCGGCAGGCCGACAAAACCGCCCTTTGAGAAGATAATGTCGGGGCGTGTTTTATTTATGACGCTCATCGCACCGCCTATGCCCGCAACGGCGGAAAAGGCGTCGTGTATGTTTTTTCGGCTTATAAGCCTGTCGCGGCGGAGCCTTCCTGTCTTGATTTCGTGGAAGGGAATGCCGGCCTTTTCCGCCAATTCTTTTTCTATTCCGATGCCGCCTATATACTCCGCTTCAAAACCTGCGGCGCGAAGAGCGGGCAGCAGGGCAAGATTCGGTGTGACATGCCCCGCCGAACCGCCGCCTGTCAGGATTATTTTCTTCATATATGCTCCTGTTACAGTTTTTTATATATTTTTAAGAGTTAGTATGATATACTATATTAGCATAAAAACTTGTAATATGCCAGCTGACGCTGAGAAAGGCGGTGTAAAATCATTATTAAGCTAAAAAAATATGTCGTGATTTTTACCGCCGCGCTGCTTCTGGCCGCGCCGCTGTTCAACAGCCCTGCAATAGCGGGGGAAACCGTGAGCGAATTAATATCAAACGAACTTGATTCCGACGAACTCATCTCCGGCCAAATCGTTTACGACGAGGCAGAGGAAGAAATGACCGTCCCGGTTAATATTGAATATTCCGTGACAATGGAGTATATCCCGGAGGACAAGAGCGTCACCGGCTATGAGCGTGTCCGCTATCGAAACGCTCTGGGCGTTCCAACCCATACGCTCTGCTTTAATCTCTACTTCAATAGTATCCATATAACAGACGCATTTATAAACAGTTCGGCCTGCCGCTTTTCTGTAAGCGGAGCGCAGCTTGTCGTCTTTCTTCCCTTTGTGCTGCAGCCGGAGCAGGAGGTTTATATCGACATCCTCTTCGACGCGGTCATACCCGACGAGCCGCTTTTTACAGGGGCCGAAGGGGAAACGGTGTGGTTCGGGGGCTTTATTCCATTACTTGCGACCTATGACAGGTCGGAGCAGCAGTTCAGAAGCGGCGGCCCTTATCCCGTAGGCAAGCCTTTCTTTTCCAGTGTTGCCAATTTTACAGTAAATCTAACGACGCCTGCGGATTACACTGTGCTTGGCGCGGGAGATGCCGCTGTCTCCCCCCTGGGAGAAAAAAAGACCACTACAATGACTGCGCTGATGGTGCGGGATTTCGCCTTTGCCCTGGGCAAGGAGTATTCCGACACGGGAGCGGCTATCGGCCGTTTATCCGAGACCGGGATATATATTGCGACGCACATGTATTCCGAAACAGGCAAACGCGATGCTGAATACTATTCCCGCCTTGCCGCCGCCTGCGTGGATTATTTTAACACGCTGATAGGCGGATACCCTTACAAGGCGTTAAAAATCATTGAAGCAGGCAAAACTGTCAATGTAAACCCGTACTCATATCCCCAGGTACTATTCATTAACACCCAAAACCTGGAGGATAAAAGCCCCGAGGATATCCGGCTGTCTTTTTGCACCGCCGTGGCAAGACAGTGGTTTTACGGCGTTATCGGCAGCAATCCGGTCAGGGAAGCCTGGCTTGCCGAAGGCCTTCCGTATTATGCCGCCTGCCTGTTTATTCATAAGGACGACCCCGAGGCATTGCAAACTCATATGGACAAGCTGTATGACGAGCTGTCGGAGGTATACGGCGGATTACGCTATGTGAGATTATCGAATAACATCGGGCTGTACGCCAACGAAAGCGAGTACGAGGCGATACAGCTTAAAAAGGCCGCGCTGATGTTCCATGCCCTGCGTATTGAACTGGGCGGCGAAGCCTTTGAGGCGTTTATCCGCTATTATTACCGTGAAAACTACCTTACAACAACCACCAGAGAACACATTAAACGCGCCGCCGAGGAAGCCGCCGGGCGTGATTTAACTGAATTTTTCACAGCATGGATAGACGGCGCCGCGCTGGAGCCTAAGCCTGGCGATTAGGCCCTGGGAAGGAGGCTGTTATGGAACTGCGAAAAGAAGAATATTTTACGTTCGAGAATTATCTTGCCTGGGACGACAGCGCTGATTACGAATTGATCGACGGGGCGGCTTATGCGATGGCGCCTCCATCCCGCAGGCACCAAGATATAAGCATAAACTTAATCCTACAATTAGGGGCGTTTTTGCGCGGTAAGCGATGCAAGCTGTATCATCCGCCATTCGCCGTAAGGTTGGGCGAATTCGCCGCTCAAGACACGGTGCTTATACCGGATATTACCGTTGTGTGCGACAGGTCTAAGTTGGATAATTACGGCTGTGTAGGAGCGCCGGATATGGTCGTCGAAATCCTTTCGCCTTCGTCGCAGAAGCGTGACCGCGTGACCAAATTCGAGATGTACCGCCGCGCCGGAGTAAAGGAATACTGGATAGTGGATCCCGAAGAACGGACGCTTGAGCAGTATGTTTTAAGCGGCGGTAAATATTACGTGCAAACATATGACGAAACCGCAACGGTCGCCGTGGCGTCGCTGGAAGGCTGCGTGATTGATCTTAATTCGGTTTTTGAAGATAATGGTTAGGGGATTTTTACATGAAGATTGCCATAGTCACCGCCGCCGGGCCAAATGATAAAATAACGAAGACCGTGTCGGATACCCTTGCCGAGCTGGGCGAGGATGTCATGCTAATTAAACTGGATCGCATGAAACCGGCTTTTTTCGGTATGCCAACGGGGAACGGCGACACTCCCGACGCGGATATCCATAATGCCATTTACGAGATCATGTCGGCCGGCGGAGCCGTTTTTATAGCCCCGTCGGTTATGGGCGGGATTTCGGCCCTTATGAAAGCCTTTCTCGAGCATTTTTCCCTTTCCCAGTTTTCAAAGGGGCTGCTGGATAAAAACTGTATGCTGGCGGTTATCGGCGACGAAAACGGGGGAACCAGGCAGGCCCTGGAGCAGCTTGCCGATATTGTGGCGAGGCTTGGGGGCAATGACGCGATACGGATCGGTATCCCTTCGCGTGCCAAAGAGGAGGATATATTGGAAATTGTGCTGGAAAAGCAAACGGAGGATTATTACCGTATCCTGCGGCAGAACCGGAAATTCTTTTCGCTGGCCGATGATATATCCGCTGGGCGTAAACACTCAGAGGCCCCGGAACTGTCCGCAGACCCCGGAGAGAACGCCGAAAAACTGCGTGAGCTTAGGGAACGCGCGGCAAACCAACAGCTTACTCCAGAGCAAGAGGAGGATGTGGACGAAATAACGCGCGTAATGACAGAACGCTTTAATAATCCGCAGGAACCGCAAGCCCCGCCAAAGCCACGACTTAAATCCTGCAAACAGCTGACCGCGAGTATGCCCCATTATTATAACCCGCAGCTTGCGGGCGGCGTAAAAGCCGCGATATCGATAAATATTACCGGCGAGGAGAATTTCTCCGGGACATTGATCATTAACGAATCATTTTGCGCTTTTGAAGAAACCGTTCAAGCCGAAGCGGACATGTTTATATCGGCGGATTCAAAGGTTTGGACGGAGGTCCTTACCGGGAAATATACCACGCACAAGGCGTTTATGGTGGGCAGCTTAAAGGTTAGAGGGAATTTTCTTCTTTTGGCAAAGCTGGATCAGTTGTTCAGCAGAATGGATCCGTGAGGCGATTTTATTGCTTTTATAAACATTTTTATAAACATATTAACTTCCCTCTTGACAATTTATGACATAATATCTATAATCAACATAGCGTATTGAATTGTCAGACAAATTGTCAGGAAGGGGATCGAATGGAACAAATAACATTGGCGCTAATCGATAGCGACTGGGTTTTCTGCAAGGAAATCACGGAGTCATTCCATAATTATTACAACGGAACGATACGGGTTATAGGCTCCGCCCATGATTGCGATGGGGGGTTGAAGCTCCTAAGCGAGGTTATGCCGGATATCGCGCTGATTAGCGTTGACCTTCCCGAGGCGGGCGGCGTTTCGTTTATTGAGTCTGTTAAATCCAGCGAGGAAACCCAGGACATATCCTGCATTTTGATGTCGGACGGGTACGCGAATTACCGGCCTATAGCGGCGGCTGATGCGGGGTCGGACTACATATTCGCGAAACCGCTGGATATTCACCGGCTGGCAAAGTGTCTGACGGATTTATGCAGTTACAAGAGCGGCTTCAAGAAAAGCACAAAAAATCCGCCGGACAAGCCGGAGAACGAAATTGCCGCGGCAGTTGCGCCGCCGTGCATTAAGCCCGAGGAATACGCATCGGCAATCCTGGTTGAGATGGGATTCCGCTCCAACGCGAAGGGTTTTTATTTCCTCAAGACCGCAATGTGCTTTTGCATCAGGGATGTCCGCCTGCTGGACATGCTCACAAAATCGCTGTACCCGCGTGTCGCCGAGGTGCATGGGTCAACCAGCGCTAAGGTAGAGCGGGCTATGAGGCATTCTATCCGCCTGACCTGGGATAGCGCTAACCCCATGAGATTTAAAGCCGCTGGCGGCGTGTGGAATACGGAGCGCCCGACGGTAGGGGCTTTCCTTCGTTCTATGGTTGACGATTATACTAACAGGTACGGGGCGGAGTAGCATTGGCAAGCGGTATCATAACCAATGTCGTCAACTTAGCGGGTGATTAATAATCGCCCCTACGGTTATTCGCCGCTTGAAGCCTTGCGTAGGGGCGGCTATTAGCCGCCCGTTCTGTTAAGTTGACGACATTGGTATCATAACCGTGACAATACATCCGCCCCCTGGTCTGTTTATGATGCACAGTTTTCCGCCGTGCTGGGAAACGATAACTCTTGAGGCATACAAGCCAAGCCCGGAACCGCCCCGTTTTGTCGTGAACCGGGGTTCCGTCAGCGTATCGAAGGTTACGCCGGGGAGGCCGACGCCGTTGTCCCTTATAGTAAATACAGCGGCGCCGCCATCCGCAGTAAGGGACACAGCGATATTCTTTCCTGCTGCAGGTTCGGCGGCTTCCACGGCATCTATCGCGTTTTTTATGAGATTGTTTAAAACCAGCTTTAACTTAGAGGGATTGCCTGTTATAAACAGTTCGGCGTCTGGAATGGCCAGATTAAAGGCTATCTCTGGATGAGCCTGGACAAAAGGCGCGGCAAGGGAACCCAAGAGCGCTCCGGCGTCTACGGCGGAATATTCGGGCGAAACCAAAGTGAGATCCACCATGTCCGTTACAAGGCTGTTTATCTTGTCCAGCTCGCGCTTGATAAGATCATAGCTTTTTTGATGGCTGCCCTGTTCGTCGTCCAGCTCCAGCAGATTGATGCAGGCGCGAACCAGCGACAGCGGGTTTTTTACCTCATGGGCCAGAGTAGCCGCCATTTCCCTAACGGAGAGGGAACTGGCGGCTTCACGTTCATTGCGGTTCGCCGGTATCATCTATCTTGGGCATTAACAGCACCTTGCCGTAATAAATCATGTCCGGCTGGGCGATATTATTGACCTCCATTACCTTTTCCAGCATATCCGTTGTGCCGTAATACCGGTAGCAGATCGTGGAAAGATTATCGCCTCGTTGGACGGTGTAGGTGTCGTAATTAGACAAATCATCGTTAAAAACGGGCTGAACCCCGTTGCTTTGGGAATTTGAACCGCTTGACGGCGTGGAAGGCGGAATCGTAACAGGGGGCAGCGTCGGCGGAATCGTGGCGTTAGGGAGCTCAATATTTGCGCCGTCATTTCCCGGCAGCGGCAGCGGGGTTCCCGTAGCCCTGGGCGTCGGCGTTGCCGGGGCGGGGGTTTGCTGCGGTTCGGGCTGGGGCGTCCTGGCCGCTTGGTTCATTTGAGCGTTATCCCCGTCCGGCTGATTAACGCTGTTCGTGGTTTGGTTATCATCCTCGCCGTTATTTAAAGCGCTCTCGTCCGGCTCCGTGTTGTCGGAAATACCGCCGTCTGGCGTCACATCGCTCATATTGTTATCAGAAACGCCGCTGTCAGGAACGTTATTGTCAAAAACGCCGTTATCAGGCACTCTGTTGTCGGAAGCGGCGAAGACGGCTTGGGTTTGCAGCTGGCTCAACTGGGTAAGCACATAATTATACGCGTTATTCAAAGAAGCCATATCATCCTCGATTTCGCCAAGCCGCCCGTCGCTCTGCATAAGCCCGGCGCCCATGATAAAAGCGATAACGAACAGGACGGCGCTCAGACTGACCATCATGTTTACCAAGCGCCTGTATTCAGAGGCTTCGCGCCTCTCGGGCTTTGCGTCCTTAACGGCGGAAGCCTCGAGGCCGGCAGTGCCCCTAACGCGGGAAGTGGAACGGGCCTTCGCGGCGGCGGCTGAGGATCCGGAGCTGTCCGAACCCTCGGGGCTGCTCTCCGTCTCGGAACCGGATGATTTGCCTTTATTAAACCCGCGAATGTTGGTCAG
>JAISVU010000432.1 GCA_031271375.1 Clostridiales bacterium
GCTCCTTGCCTGGGGCGCCGGAACCCCGAAGGATGTGAAACTCGCCGATGACGTGGCATTCGTTTCAATGGGCTTGTACCAAACCCTGATGATAAAAACGGACGGAAGCCTGTGGGAATTGAGGAGCGGCAACGGCGGCGCAGGAACAGGCACAGACAGCGGAAACGGCGGCCCGCCCTTTCTGCTTGACGAAGAGGGCGGCGTAATCCCGCCGGAATTTGTTATGGACGATGTGCGGTACGTGTCCGCGGGATGGGACAACGCGCTGATAATCAAAAACGACGGCAGCCTGTATAAATACGTATGTACGACGGACATATTCACCCTAGAACAGACATACGGCGAGCCCGAGTTCGTTATGGGCAATGTCAGCCGCGCCTCCGCCGGGGCGCGGAGTTCGTTCGCGGTAGACAATGACGGCGGGTTGTGGGAGCTGGGAGCGGAGCCGGTCAAGATCATGGACGATGCTGTAAACGTATCGGCCAGCATTGATACGACGCTGGTCTTGAAAACGGACGGGAGCCTGTGGTTTTGGGGCGGCATCACGGGGACGCAGGAATCCCCCGAAAATGCGACGGAGAACGAACCCGTGAAGGTTTGGGACGACGAGGCGTGGAACGGGGAACAGTATATCCGCTTTACGCGCGGTTTGTACAGCTTCGAGCATAACGGGGCGATTAAATCCGACGGCGGCCTGTGGGCGTTCGTCAGGGTTACGGACGCTGCGGAACCCTCGGCTTATGACGGATACAGCCAATTTTCGGAAAACCTCGCCGCGGTGAAACTCGACGACGGCGTGGTTTTCGCTTACGAAGGCATGTGGGTCAAGAGCGACGGCAGCCTATGGGCCGGCCTTAAACGCGGCAATGCCATGTGGGAGCCTAAAGAGCTGCTCCCCGCAGGAACTATTGCGGTCAGCGGGCGCGAGTGATATACTAATGGTAAGATAGGGGAGGAATGGATATGCCCCAAGTATTGCTCGTAGACGACAATATTGAAATACTCGCCGCCAACCGGGATTACCTGGTAAAACAGGGGTTCGGCGTAACCTGCGCGAACACGGGGATTAAAGCCCTCGCGTATCTTAACGAAAACAGTTACGACTGTATCGTGCTGGACGTGCTGCTGCCCGATCTGGACGGGTTTTCGATCTGCAAGGTGACGCGGACGATAACGGACACGCCCATTTTGTTCTTATCCTGCTTGGAGGAAGCCGACGACAAGGTAAAGGGCTTGATATCCGGCGGCGACGACTATATGACAAAGCCCTACAGTTTAAAGGAGCTTACTGCGCGGATTAACGCAATGCTGCGCAGAAGCATGAGATCAAGCCCAAGCACAAGCTACGGCCGCGCATTGCCGCGCGGCGATTTCTTCATAGACAGGGACAATAAAATCATCAATGTGATGAACAAGAACGTGCTGTTGTCTGAACGGGAGTTCAACCTGTTTTTATTGTTTCACGACAATCCGAGCAAGGTTTTTTCCAAAGAGGAAATACTGGAACGGATATGGTACGGCAACGCCGAGCACGGCGTGGTGGCCGTGATGGTTCTCAAGCTGCGCCGTAAGCTGGACTTTGCCAAAAACGTGATAGGCGGTATCGAAAACTCTTACGGCGCCGGCTATCATTTAGAGCCGCCGGTACGGGAGGGCAAGCAATGAGGAAGCTGACGCCCGTCGTCCCGGCTATCCTGATACTGGGCCTTTGCGCGCTGCTGTTCGTCTTCATGTGTATGCCGCGAAACCCTCAAGAAAGCTATCGGGCGTTGAGCTTCGACACGCACTTTCTGCGCACGCGCGGGATATATTTGTTCGCGGTGGGCGGCGTGATGTTCACGGCGCTTAATAATCTTGTATTCTACATTTTCAGAAGAAGGGATAAGGGATACCTCTATTTCGCGCTGCTTTGCGCGGCCTACGCATTGCAGACCGTTTTCATAAGAAACGGCTTGAACGACACCTTCAAATGGGTGACGGACGCGGCTCTGCTGGCCCGGCTGGGAAGCGTCCTGTTCTTTTTGCTCCATAACAATATCGCCTGGGTCGGCTTGCATAACCTTAGGCCGGATCTGCTGTCGGCCCACAAGAGAAAACTCCTCGCGTATCTGCTCATCGGTATGATTTATTGCGCAGTTTCGCCGATACCTCAGCCTTTCAGCGACTATGTCCTTTACGGCGTTTCATTTATCGTCAGCATTTCGACTATGGCTGCGTTCGTTAAATCCCGGGCGTTAAAGGAGAGCCATTGGGTGCGTCTTTATTTTGTCCCGTATATATTGATAATAATGACCAGCTTGTTCTGGCTTTTGATTGACCGTGGCGCATATCTTATGCCAGGCTTTACTTCCGTATTGTTTATGATCCTTTCAAACGCGCTGCTGCTTTCACGCAAATACTCGGACGCGTTCATGTTCGTTGAGGAAACCAACCAAAACCTTGAGCGGATAGTGGATGAACGGACGCACAACCTTAAAGTGACGAACGACGCAATGAAAGACCTTGTGTCGGACATATCGCACGACCTGAAAACCCCGCTGGCCGTTATGAGCCTGAAGTCTTGAAGCGCTGGCCGCGTCTACCGTTACAAAGAACGACGCCGAATATCAACGCCATGTACGCACGGCGTACCAAAAGAATCTTGATTTGCAAAGGCTTATACAAAACCTGCTGGAGGTAAGCCGCATAGAAACCGGCCACGCGTTGTTTAACCCTAAGTGGGAATCGTTACTGCGGCTGCTCGCGAAGGTTTATGACAAATACAATGATTATATTGAAGATAACGGGCTGACCTTTGACATTGAGGCGGCCGTCCCCGCCGGGCTGGAAATATCGGCGGATCCTCAAAAGGTATGGAACGTGTTCGACAATATCATATATAACACCGTTCGCTATACGCAAAACGGCGGCATTACAATAACTGCCTCTACAGAAGGCGCGTTCGCGAAAGTCACTGTTACCGATACCGGCTGCGGTATCGGCGCGGAGCATATGCCGCATGTCTTCAAGCGATTTTACAAGGCGTCCCCGGCGCGGGACGCGGGCGACGGCGAAAGCGGCCTGGGGCTTTACATCGTAAAAAACGTTATGGAAGGCTGCGGCGGCTTTGTTGAAATAGAGAGCGAGGCGGGGAAAGGCGCGAGGGTATGTCTTACGTTCCCGGCGAGAAGCGGGGCGGAATAAGATTAATACTTCAACATATGTCCGGATGCACCGCTAACCTCTTTTCCTCCGTGTCTCTGTGCCTCTGTGTGAAATAATTTAAAATCGCATGGAAGAGATTAAAACAGCGGCACACGGGACTCTCCCGCAAGCCGGATGTTTTTTTACACACGGAGGCACAGAGGCACAGAGAAAAATAAAATTAGTTTAGGGATTAAAAACCCGCGAAGGCCTGTCTTACGTTCCCGGCGAGGCGGGCAGCTCCACCGTAAACGCCGTCGCCGCGCCGTCGCTCTCCGCGTAGATACGCCCGCCGTGCAGCGTAACAATCTCCTTCGCGATAGCAAGACCCAGCCCAGACCCGCCGGTGCCGGACGAACGCGCCGAATCCAGCCGGTAGAACTTTTCAAAGATAGACGCGAGTTTATCCTGGGGTATAGCCCCGTCGTTTTTAATCACTACGGAAACCGTATTTCCCAGGCGGCCCGCCGTTATATCTATCACACTGCCGTCGCTGCCGTAAGCGGCGGCGTTTTTAAGGATGTTGTTAAACACGCGCGCCAGCTTGTCCGGGTCGCCGTATACCGTTATATCTTCGGGCGCGCGGACGGCGGCGCTTTTCCCGCTCGCGGAAAGCAAGGGATAAAACTCGTCGGCCAGCTGGACAAGCATATAGCAGAGATCGATCTTCTCCTTTGAGAGAACGATCATCTGAAGGTTATACCGCGTTATTTCGAAGAATTCGTCAATAAGCCTTTCCAGGCGGTATACCTTGTCCAGCGTTATGCCGGTATACTTTGCCCTCTGCTCCGGCGGCATATCCCGCGCTTCGTCCAGCAGGTTTAAATAGCCGACGATGGACGTAAGCGGCGTCTTTATATCGTGGGCGAGATAGATAATCAGGTCATTCTTGCGCTGCTCCGCTTCCTTTGCAAGCCTCGCGTTCCGTACCGCGTCCTGTTTTGCCTGGTTCATGCGGATCTCGATCTGCTTCAGCTCGTTCGGCATTTCGATGACGCCGTCTTCCCTCTCCGCCAATATTTCGCTGGCTTCAACGACTATGTCGATAAACCCCAGCGTTTTTCTCCAATAATAAATGAATAATACCGTAAAACCGGCGGCTCCGCAAAGGATGATCGTTAAAAAAAGATGTTCGTCTATCCATCTGAAGAAGCGATACAGCGCATTCGCTTCCTGCCAAATAAACTGCCGCATTATTATGCTTGAAATAATTATAAAAGCCACCACGGCGATAATAAACACGATAAGGATGGCGAAGAACTTTATAATC
>JAISVU010000034.1 GCA_031271375.1 Clostridiales bacterium
GCTCTTCGCGGAGATGGGGGCAACGCTGATACAGAGGCTGCTTGAGCTGGCGGTTAAGAATAACCCATCATAATTGGAATGTCATTTTAACTATGAATAATAAAAACCATTACGCACAGAGGCACAGAGGCACAGAGAGTATGAAAAGGATTCGAAACAATATATCTTAGCTGGTTAATCCGTTTCCTTTTAGCAACTATCTCGGCTCTGTGTTCTCGGCCCTCGGCTCCAGCACGTACCCCATCTCGTTCCGATACTCTTTATACATCACTGTATTGAACCCGGCGAACTCCCGCTCCATATACTCCTGATAGGTTCGTTTCATCCCAACGTCCCTGCCGCCCAGGCTCTTGATAGGGAAGGTTATCGCGACGAAGGGGCAGCGCAAGCCATTCACCAGCCGCCTGCCCGCCCCCTTTTCCCAGTGTTCAAGGAGGGGCAGTGTCTTGAATAGCAGCGCGCAGCCCGCAGATTCTTCGGGCGGGGATACCAAAACATCCCCCGCTCTGGCGCGGGCTTTGGCTTTGATCAGCTCAAAAAAACGGTTGAGCAGCGCGACAGCCGCCGTGTTTATATCGATTCCCAAATAGTCTATATCGCGCCATCCGGGTATCATCAGCAGGTGAAAAGGGGTGAAGCCGCAGCCAATATCAATAACGCTCTTAAACCCGGTGGCCTCGCGAATATCATGTATCAATTCGCCGAAGAACGTTTCGCGCTCCCTGCTTGAGCTGTGAAGCCGCAATACTTCCGCTGATAAGCGGGCGATCCGTTCATCGCCACCGCCCCGCATTTCTTCAATCAGCTGTTCCGCCCGTTTTAACGCCTTCGCGTCCGCAAACGCCCCGGAAATCTCCCTCAGCGTTGATTTTATGGCTTTTAACGTCAGTTTGTCTGACTTATACCGGCCCGTCATCGTGTATATCACGCGGTTAATTGTCTCGTCGCATATTACGCCGTATTCTTTTGAAGCCTTTATTTCATCAAATAAGGACGTCATGCCCGGTCAGCGGCTCTGAGGCGCTCCATCAGCATCGAATAAAAGCGCAGGTTATGGATTGTCGCCAAACGCTGCGCCAAAGGATCGCCCGTCTTTATCAAGTGCCGCAGGTATGCCCTGGAGCAGCCCTTGCACAGCGCGCAGTCGCAGTAATCGGAGACCGGGGCCTTGTCCGCCGCGTAGATATCGTCCAGGATATACAGATGCTTATAAAACCCCGCCCCGGTAACATCGGCTTCCTCCGGCGGGCCGGTGAAGACGTAGAGCCGGTTATGCCGGGCCTCCCTTGTGGGGATAACGCAGTCGAACAGATCATAGCCCATAGCCGACAGCGCCGCTATTTCCTCGGGCCGTCCGAGGCCCATCGCGTATTTAATCGAATCTTCCGGCATCAGCTCCGCCGTGTATTTCAGGATATCCGTAACAAGCTCGCCGTCTTTGTCCAGCGGCCAGCCCCCGAAGCCGTAGCCGTCAAACCCCATTGCTGTCAAGGCTTTCGCGCATTTCTCGCGTAAAGAGAAGCTCCCGCCGCCCTGGATGACGGCGAAGAGCAGCGGGCGGCGATCCGCCGTGTATTTATAGTCTTTAAGCAGCTTTTCGTACTCGGCTTTGCACAACGCAGCCCAGCGTATCGTCGTGTCCACGGATTTTTCCTGGATATCTTCGGGATCGCCGGGATGCGTGCAGTAGTCCAGGCAGACCACCGCGTCAGACCTCACGGCGAATTGCAGCTGAATGCTCTTTTCCGGCGTGAATATGAGTTTTTCTTTTAAATCAGGGCGGAAGATGATCTTGTCTTTAAGAATCTCGCCGTGGCGAGGGTTTTCGCGTATCAGGGAATAGATTTGAAAACCACCGGAATCGGTGAGCACCGGCCCCTTCCAGCCGCTGAAGGCGTGGATGCCGCCGTGGGCGCGAATCACGCCTAGGCCGGGCTTTTGGTATAGATGATAAGCGTTCATCACGACGCCGTCAACATGCGCCTCGCTTAGATCGCCGGCGGACACCGCTTTAACCCCGCCGTAGGTGCCGTCGGGGAAGAACGCGGGGAAATTAACGATTCCGTGAAGGGTATTGACGTTTCTCATAATTACCTCTGGGCCTTATTAAGCATTTTGACCCGTAACCGATTAAGTCCTCGCGCCCCGCTTCGCGCAGGGCTGCTTCCACTAAGTTTCTGTTCTTAGGGTTCTTATATTGGATCAGCGCGCGCTGCATGGCCTTTTCCCTGGGGGTTTTCGCCACATAAACCGCCTTGCCGGTAAACGGATCCAACCCAGTGTGATACATACAGGTGGCTACGGTCCCTGGCGTCGGATAAAAGTCCTGCACCTGTTCCGGGGTTATCCCGTTGTCCCTCAGGTATTCGGCCAGCTCCACCGCCTCTTTTAAGCCCGAGCCGGGATGCCCCGATATTAAATAAGGCACGAGGTATTGATCCTTGCCCAAGGACTTATTCAGCTTTTGATACCGCTTTACGAACGCGTCGTACACGCTGCGCGGCGGCTTGCCCATTAATGCGAGGACGTTATCGCTGACATGCTCCGGCGCGACCTTGAGCTGCCCGCTGACATGATGTTCAACGAGCTCTCTCATAAAGGCCCCGTCGGCGTCCAGCATGATATAGTCAAAACGTATGCCCGAACGGATAAATATCTTCTTTACGCCGGGGAGCGCGCGCAGCTTACGTAAAAGCGCAAGGTAGTCGGCGTGGCTTACGGTCAGGTTTTCACAGGGTTCCGGGGCAAGGCAGCGGCGGCCGGGGCATACGCCAGCGGTAAGCTGCTTCTGGCAGGCCGGCGACCTGAAATTCGCGGTTGGCCCGCCCACGTCATGGATATATCCTTTGAACGCAGGGTCTTTTATAAGCAGCTCCGCCTCGGCGATAATGGATTCGTGGCTTCTTGCCGCCACCTGGCGGCCCTGGTGGTACGCCAGGGCGCAGAAGGCGCAGCCGCCGAAGCAGCCCCTGCTGGAAGTCAGGCTGAACTTGACCTCCTGGATTGAAGCGACGCCTTCATACGAAGGATGCGGAGCCCTGGCGTAAGGCAGCCCGTAGACTATATCCAGCTCATTGCCTGTAAGCGGCACCGAAGGCGGGTTCTGAACAACCCAGCAATCCTTATAACGCTCGGAAAGGGGGACGGCGTTCTGCCACGACATATTCGCGTACTGCGCGCGAAAGCTCTCGGCATAAGCCCTTTTATCGTCAATGACCCTATTAAAATCCGGCAGGGGCAGACAGCCCTCGGGCGGTTCATTCCTCGTTTTGTACACCGTGCCTGTAATGTAGTTGATATCGCGGATAGGGACCCCCGCCGCTAAGGCGTCGGCAATCTCCAGCATCTGCCTTTCCCCCATCCCGTAAACCAGGATGTCGGCCTCTGACGAAATTAAAATGGACTTGCGTACGGCGCCGCTCCAATAATCGTAGTGAGCGAAGCGGCGCAGGCTTGCTTCCAGACCGCCTATGACTATCCCCGCGCCGGGGAAGGCCTGCCGCACCGCTTTGGAGTACGCCTCAACAGCCCTGTCGGGGCGTCTCGCGCCGCCTTTCGCGGCGTAACCGTCGTCCCGGCGTTTTTTAAGGGCCGCGGTATAGTTATTCACCATAGAATCCACGTTGCCCGACGTAATAAGGAAGGCGAGGCGCGGAGCCCCGAATACGCTGAAAGACTCACGGTTACTCATATCCGGCGCGGCGATAACGCCGACGGTATATCCCTTCGCCCACAGGAGCTTGCCTATTAACGCTGCGCCGAAGGAAGAGTGATCGACATAAGCGTCGCCGGTGACAAGCACAAAATCCGGGGCATTGAAACCCAGCGCCGCCAGCCCGTCCGCCGTCATCGGCAAAAATTCCGGCGTCTCTCTCAGTTCGCCCGTTATTTCATAAAAGTTAATCAATGAACAAATACCTCTTTACAAACAAAAAAAAGTAAGATATTATATTACTCACCAGTTTGCGACATAAGCCGCAGCGGGTATATTTCTTGAATATCTTTAACATTATAGCATAAAAATAAGGTAGAACATACCCTAGCAATAAATTCTTTAAGGTTCATATTGTTCTGGGAGGGCAACATATACATGGTCACAATTTCCGAGATCACGCTGATCAGCATCGATAAGAGCGAAGACTCATGGGACATTGAGGGGGAGATTCTGTTTGAAAGCGATCTCGCCAGCCTTTTCTCCGCTACGTACTATCCCGATGACGACGAGCTTGAAAATCTGGATATAGAAATAACCCCCGGGCGTTTTGACAAATGCCAGCTTAAACAGATGATTCTAAGCGCGGCCCAGGAATACGACGAATAATAATCGGCGCATATTATAGAAGCCCGTTTATAAGGGCGTTCGTCTCCTCAATCATTTCCGCGAAATCCTGTAAATCGCCCGTATCGTACATGTCGATCAGCTTCATGTTATACTGGCCGGCTTCGGCGGTTTTACCGGATCGTTGCAGTATTCTAATGTTCTTGATCAGCGCGTCGACCAGCACCGGCTTTGAAACGGATATATCCTCGCCGCCGATACCGCTTTCCTCATGAATGAGCGAGAATTGCCTGTCCATCTCGTCGCTCTTAATGGCGCAGTATAACAGCCGTTCCCTGATGGGGAGGGGAATCTTCCCGTCATGCTTGTATTGCAGGTCGTGCTCGATTATAGACCAATAATTCATCGCCATTGTACGTATTTGAATCTCGCATGTGACGTTTTTACGCCCAAGAGCGCACATAACAGGATAAATAACGATCATATGATAGCTTTTATAGCCGCTGGGCTTTGCGTTTTTGAGGTAATCCCGCTCGGTTTTAATTGTCATGTCCATGCCCTCGCGTAGCTTTATCAGGCGGACGACCTCGTCGATATCCTCAAGGAATCTGCATATAATACGTATCCCCGCGATATCCTCCAACTGATCCTCCAGCTCGTCCCAGGGAATATTCTTCCGTTTCGCCTTTGCGAGTATGCTGGAAGGGTGCTTGACCCTCTGTGCCACAAGCTCAATAGGCGACGCCATTCCCAGCGCGCCGTAACCTGCGGCGAGGCTTCTGAACTTAACCGACAGTTCGCTTACCGCCTGCTCGTATGGCAGCAGCATTTCATCCCAATTAATCATCCCGAAAATCTCCTATGTCTGTAATAATCGCCATCGTACCGCAGTTCCTCCGCGAGCCTCAGGAATATGTACGGGTTGAGCCACAGCTCCCCCCAGTTCTCGGTCCGCAGCATGTACCCTATGTGCAGTCTGACGGTCATCCCGCCCGCGGCGCATTCCGTCCCGGAATCCCCCATCCTTCCCAGCTCCTGCCCCGCGGCGACGCGCGCTCCTTCGGCTATTCCCTCCGCCAGCGTGTCCAGATGACGGTAAAAGACACTGGAACCCGCGTCTGTGCCGACAACGACATATAAGCCGTCCGTCCGGTTGTTCCCGGTTCTTTCCACATACCCTTCGCACACCGAAACCAGCGCAAGGCTCCCCGGCATGTTATTCCTGCCGTAGATGTCAATGCCCATATGGCCTTCATCCAAACTGAACCCGTCGCCGTAAACATAGTCGGCGGATTCCGTTTGGGAGGCTTGCAGCGGAAATTCCTTAATATCGGCCATAGCACGGCCGAGAAGCTCTATGTAAGGAGCCAGCCTATCCCCGTACCCGCGCACCGTCTCGCCGTAATCTATTAAATAGCGCCGCTCCAGGGCTTCTTCATCCTGCGGGCTGGCGCGTTCGGGAAAGAAGCGGTTCTCAACAAGATAAACCGCCAGAAGCTCTTCGAAGCCTAGCCCGAACCGCTCCGACATGCCTCTCAGCAGCCTCACGCTGTCATAAGGGGCCTTCAGCTCCGAGACATCGTCTATGTCAATGCGATCCGCAGCTTTAAAGCCACTTCCCACCAGCCACACAAGCACGGTAAGGAACAGGAGCGCGGCGGCGATAACCGACGCCTCCGTCATATGATCGCGAAAACCTCCGTGTTTTATGGAAAGCCGCCTCATTACATCGCGGCTCAGACTGTGCCTGGCCATTTTAAATTAGCTCCTAGATGATCTTCAGTATATCATTATATGCCACGAAGACCATCAATATCATCAGGAGCACCATCCCGGCGAAGTGGATCATCCCCTCCTTTTCGGGGTTGACGGGCTTGCCGCGCACCGCTTCTATTATGAGAAAAACGATACGCCCGCCGTCCAGCGCGGGTATCGGAAGGAAGTTAAACACAGCGAGGTTTACCGAAAGCCCCGCGACTAACATCAATATATTCGACAGTACGGTCCAGGGGTTATTCGTCGCGACGGATTCATTGTACACGTCGCCCATTAAGTTTATAATCCCGATTGGCCCGCTGACCTGGCTCGCGTCCATCTTCCTGGTAATGAGCTGACCCAGGAAACCGAAAATATTTTTAACGGAGGATACGCAGAAGTTGAACCCCATCTTCGCGGTGTCCAGGAAACTTGCCCGTTCCGCGTCTTCCTCGCCCTCGGCGGCCTCCGTGAACATGCCCAGCACATACCCGATATTGAAGCCGACCAAGTACCTTCCGCTCGCTTCGTCAAACATCGGGGTAACCGTCAGCTCCACGGTTTCGCCGTCCCTGTTCAGCGTAAGCCGCGCAGCGTCCCCGGGTTTTTCGTTAATCAGCCGGGAAACGTCCTCCGCGACGCCTACGGATTTACCGTTGACCTTCGTTATCCTGTCCCCGGGCATAAGGCCTGCAGCCTCGGCGGGATATCCGGGAATCAGCGAGTCAACCTTAGGCACGTTAAACCGGTTCGCGGAATAGACGACGAAGGCCGCGACAAAGGCCAGCAGCAGATTCATCACAATCCCCGCCGCAATAACGACGATACGCTTGCTCACGGGTTTTGATGAAAACGAGCGTTCCGGGGCCGCCGCCGCGCTCTGCTGGCTGGCTTCTGCCTTGTCGGGCGCGACGTCCTCCCCCAGCATCCTGCATGAGCCGCCTATTGGCAGAAGCCTCAGCGTATACAGCGTTTCCCCGCCTTTTGGCCGGAACCCGAACAGCTTTGGCCCCATGCCTATTGAGAATTCCTCCACCAATATGCCGCAGCGTCTGGCCGCGATAAAATGCCCCAGCTCGTGGATCACTATTAATACGCTGAAAACAAGTATTGCGATTACGATATTCAAATGCGCATCTCCTTCTAGGCGCTAGAGATTAGGAGCTAGGAGTTAAGCTCCAGGACTTTTTCTCTAGCCCAGCCGTCGGCGGCTAAGACTTCGTCAATGCTGTCAAGCCCATGCCCGGCCTTTTTTACATTATATGCCAATAATGACTTTTCTATAAGCTCCGCTATGTCCGTAAATGATATTCTGCTGTTAAGAAACAGCTCCACAGCCGCCTCGTTAGCGCCGTTAAGCACTGCGGGGTACATCCCGCCATCCTCCAAAGCCTGATACGCCAGCTTTAAACAGGGGAAAGCCCCGGTATCCGGCGCTTCGAAGGTCAGCGCCTTTACAGTATTGAAATCCAGCCGTTTCGCGCCGCCCGGCAGTCTTTTAGGGTAATGGAGGGCGTACTGTATCGGCAGGCGCATATCCGGCGCGCCCAGCTGGGCCATAACCGCGCCGTCGGCGTACTCCACCATAGAGTGTATAACACTCTGCGGATGCACCAGTGCCTCAATGCGCTCCGGCGGGATATCGAACAGGTACCTGGCCTCAATGACTTCCAGGCCTTTATTCATCAGCGTCGCGCTGTCGACGGTTATCTTACGGCCCATGCTCCAGGTGGGGTGTTTTAATGTGTCTTTTAACGTGACTTTTTTCAACTGTTCGCGGGAATAACCCCGGAACGGCCCGCCCGAGGCCGTCAGGTAGAGCTTGGATATCGCGTTTCCCTCGTTCCCCCGCAGGCACTGGAGAACGGCGGAATGCTCGCTGTCCACGGGCAGCACGGCGGCGCCCTTTTCTCGCGCCAGCCCCATTACATACGCCCCGGCTGTAACTAACGATTCTTTATTCGCCAAAGCGAGAATCTTCCCCGCTTTTATAGCCTCAACCGTGGGCGGAAGCCCCGCGATGCCCACTATGGAATTGATTACTAAATCTGTTTGCTCGTATCCTGCCGCTTGGGTAACGGCTTGCTTACCCGCGAGTATCTCGGTTTTTACGCCTTTAAGCCTATGTTTCAGCTCCAGGGCCCTGCCCGTGTCCTCCACTGCGGCTATGTCCGGCTGCCATGTTATAATCTGCCGCTCCAGCGTGTCGATATCGCTCTTGCAGGCAAGAGCCACAACACAGATTTCAGGCGTCCATGAAATAGTATCAAGCGCCTGAACGCCGATAGAACCCGTGCATCCCAAGACGCTGACCCTTTTTATCATCGCTTGATTATAATTAACGCCAGCACATATAGAATCGGCGCGGTAAAGAACACGCTGTCGAAGCGGTCCAGAATCCCGCCGTGTCCGGGCAGGATTGAGCCGAAGTCCTTGATCCCCGTATGGCGCTTCACCGCCGAGGCGAACAGGTCTCCCAGCTGCGAGAAAACGGCGCATATCATACCCATAAGGACAAA
>JAISVU010000085.1 GCA_031271375.1 Clostridiales bacterium
CGGTATATACGGAGGCATTGTGGAAACTGTGCCGCGATTGGACGGCATGAACGGATATTTAGGTATTTTAGGCGAAAACAGCGGCATCGTCATTTCAAGGGGAGAGCCTGCCGCCTTACCTCTTTCTAACCGTCCGCTGCCCGAAACGCTGACCCTTAACTGGACGGCTGTTCACAGGCGTGTGGCCGAGCTTGTCAATGACGGGCGTTTTTCAGCAGTTGAAGCATTACAAGACCCTGCCGCGTTAGCGGAATACCAGAAAATCAAAGCGGAAAACCCAGGCAGCGTCGTGTTCTTCCAAGTTGGGGAAAATATTGAGTTTTTACAGGAGGACGCCGAGATAACGGCGAAGCTCCTTGAACTTCCTCTTACGACACGAAACGCTGGATTGCCGGAGCCTATTAGCGTCCTGTCTATATCAGTGGAAGCCCTCTCTGACGCTGTTAGCAAAGTATATGACGCTGGGTACAGTCTAGCAATAGCTGAATTAACGGACGGCGAAAACAGCGCACACAAGGTTACAAAGGTTCAGCATAACGAAGGAACGGAGCAAACAGAGGAACAAAGCCGCCTCTATAGTGTTTCTGATGAATATACCCGCTTAAAAGCCGAAAACGGCGAAGCAATCGTTATGTGGCAAGTGGGAGTCTTCTTTGAGTTTTACGGCGAGGACGCAGTAAAGGCCGCGGATTTGCTTGGCCTGACGCTGATTGAGAGGCAAACGGGGGAGGCCGGAGTTGTCCCAATGTGCGGTGTGCCGGCTAATCGCCTAAGCGATTACATCCATGAGCTTAACGAAGCCGGACATACCGTAGTCGTTGCCGAAAACCTTGAAAACGGAAACATAGAAACAACGGTATATGCCGCGAGTACAACGGCAGAGCCTGACCTGGCTTCACAGGAAACTTCCGGGCAAACGGATAAAACCGCTGACGCCGTTGAACCAAGCGAACCGCAGATAGAATCAGGCGCGGCGGATGTTCAAAACATAGGCCCTCCGAAATCCCCGCCGCCTGTATTCTTTGTTGATTGGGAAAAGGCGCAAAGAGATTTTGACCTGAGCCTTTACCAAAACCGTGACATAATCGGCTACGATGTGAAAGGCGTAGAGCAGCGGCTTGGGCGAAGCGGCAGATTGACCTATGTAACCAGCACAGGGGCGTTTTGGGGGAGCAATGAGGTTCCCGGAAATATTTACGAACAAATAGAATCATATAAAAATGGCGAAGTGACAGAAGATCAGGTACGGGATAATTACATCGCGGTCCTTGAAGCTCATAAAGCCGCTGTAGAAGCATGGCAGAGACAGAACACCGAAACGGCGCAATCTATGGAACCGCCAACCGCAGAGCCTATTCCTGGGGATGTTCCCGCGGCTTTGGAACAAGCAACGGCAGAACCTCTTATGGTTATAGATAATATATCCCGGCAAAACTACAACCTTTTCGCATTAGCCTTTCCTGAAATCGTAAACGGGATATACCGGAGCATGACCTTTGAAAACCCGGAGAACAAGCATATTCTTAGCGTTTCCCATGCCGCCACAAACGCCGGAAACATTCACTTTGAAATATCGTATTACACTCCCGGCGGAGATAAGGTTTTCGCTCCGACGATTACTTTTGAGGCAAATTTTGAAAACCGGATGTTAAAGCCCGTGCAATACGCCAACACGCTTACGGACGTGGATATAGGGATTCTCAGCCTGCCCTCCCCGGATGACGCTGAGCGCCTGGAAGCTCTGAGCGCTGATATTTACAAGCTCATTGCGGATATAAAGAAACAAGGGTTTACACTAAAAAATACTGACGTTTTCTATGGTAACGACGGTCAGCCGCTCCCCGCCGCGCCGAAGCCCGGCCTAATCTCGTTTCTAAAGGAACGCGCCGACCATGAAGCCGCCGAGCATTTCAATGTACAGCGAAATATGTTTGGCTCTGCCGAGTCTGTTGATGATTTGACACAGCAAAGCATCGAGATGTTTGACGCCGATGCTCTCGCAAGTGACCGAAACCGGCAGTTTATCAGGGACAGGAATCTCCCCGCCGCTAATGTTCCCAGCGCAGACCGCCGTAATTTCCGCATAACCGACGACCATCTAGGCGAAGGCGGGGCTAAGATGAAATACGGATTTAATGTAGCAGCGATCCGTACCCTGCAAGCCATTGAAGCCGAGAACCGTCTGGCGACGCCGGAGGAACAGGAAACGCTCTCCCGTTATGTGGGCTGGGGAGGTATCCAGCAAGCCTTTGATAAAGACGCCGCTGGGTGGAGCAAGGAAT
The DNA here is from genome assembly GCA_031271375.1 of Clostridiales bacterium. GTDB lineage: Bacteria > Bacillota > Clostridia > Lachnospirales > WRAX01 > JAISVU01. The sequence continues at coordinate 2,283 of JAISVU010000085.1, forward strand.
ATGCCGAGCTAAAAAGCCTGCTCACGCCGGAAGAATACGATTCCGCGCGGGCTTCAACCCTTAACGCACATTACACGTCGCCCACGGTTATCAAGGCCATGTATGAAACGTTGGAACGGATGGGAGTGAACGGCGGGAATATTTTGGAACCGTCACTAGGAGTTGGGAACTTTTTTGGCCTTCTGCCTGACAGTATGAGAAGCGCGAAGCTGTATGGCGTGGAAATTGATTCCATTACCGGGCGCTTGGCGAAACAGCTTTACCAGCAAGCCGATATAAAAGTTATGGGCTTTGAAAAGACTGAGACGCCGGACGCCTTTTTCGACGCCGCCGTAGGCAACGTGCCTTTCGGGGCCTATAAAATTTCGGATAAGAAGTATGATAAACACAACTTCTACGTTCATAACTATTTCTTCGCCAAAACTCTGGATCAAGTGCGTCCCGGCGGAATTATCGCCTTTGTCACCACAAAGGGCATGATGGACCGGGCTAATCCCGAAGTCCGCAAGTATATCGCGCAGCGGGCGGAACTGCTGGGCGCTGTGCGCCTGCCTAACAACGCTTTTTTGAAGACCGCCGGGACGGAAGTCACAAGCGATATTGTTTTTCTTCAAAAACGGGACCGGCAGATAGACATAATGCCCGATTGGGTTCACATGGGACAGACCGAGGACGGCCTCCCCGTCAACAGTTATTTCGCTGACAATCCTCATATTATTCTCGGCAGAATGACAAACGACCAGGGTACGCGGATGTATGGGGGCGCGAATGAAACAGCCTGTGAACCCATCCCCGGTGCTGACTTGGCCGAGCAGTTAAAGGAAGCCCTTTCTCATATCGAAGGGCAGATTACCGAAGCCGAGTTGGAGGACATCGAGGGCATACAGGATAATTCTATTCCGGCAGACCCGTCCGTCCGCAATTTCAGTTATACTATTGTCGATAAAACCGTATACTTCCGCGAAAACAGCCGTATGTATCCGGTAGAGATGCCTTCGGCTACGCTGGAGCGCGTCAAGGGCATGGTTGAGCTGCGGGATGTGACGCGGCTCCTGATTGATTTACAGCTTGACGATTACCCTGAACATACGATAAAAAAGAAACAAGCGGAGTTAAGCAAGCTGTATGACAACTTTACAAGGAAATTCGGTCTTGTAAACGATACCGCCAACGCCAAGGCTTTTCAAGCTGATTCGTCCTATTATCTATTGTGTTCTCTTGAAATACTTGACGAGAACGGTAGTCTGGAACGCAAATCAGATATGTTTACGAAACGTACTATCAGGCAGAATCAGGCCGTTACCTCCGTAGATACTTCCAGCGAAGCACTTGCTGTCTCTATCGGCGAAAAGGCACGGGTGGATATTGATTATATGGCCGCGCTGACGGGCTTCACGCCGGAGAAGATAATGGCTGACTTAGAGGGCGTTATCTTTTGCGATATAGGGAACCCCAACCGCAAATTACCTGACTTCAACCCGGAAACCATGAAGGTATATGAGAAATTCCCGTTAATAACAGCCGACGAATATCTTTCAGGCAACGTGCGGGAAAAGCTGGCAAGGGCGAGGGCTTTCCAGGAAGCGGCAGGCGATATATTCCACGGAATAAATGTGGCGGTCAGTGTTAAAGCGCTGGAACAGGCCCAGCCCAAAGAGCTTGAAGCCGGGGAGATAGCAGTCCGGCTTGGATCAACTTGGGTTAATAAGAGCTACTATCAGGAA
>JAISVU010000172.1 GCA_031271375.1 Clostridiales bacterium
AAATCATAGCTGCCGATTAAAGCCGCGCCGGGACGTTGTAACTGTATAAGCATTACATTACGCGCGGAATAATTGTGGAACCGAGACATTGTTTTGAGATATTCCCGGTACTTGTCACTGGAGAACAGGTCTTTTATCCCGGCTTCCAGCTTTTCGGTCAGCTCCTTGGAGCGGTCGGTATAATCTGAATTTTTCACCGCATCAGGCATCTTTTCCCTCCCTTAACAAAGAGTATACTATTTGCGGGCGAAGCCAGATTCTCTGGAAGCGTTTCCAGTCATCCCGAACCTCGCCCTGTTCGTTACGGTATAGCATGGAATACGGGAAGAACCCGGCAGCCCAAGCGTCACGCAGACGCTTTTCCGCTTTTTCCATCGTATCGCCGGGGAACCCGATGAGGACGTAAGCTCTCGCAACAGACGACGCTTTTGACACGCCGCCGTCCCGGAGAAGCCGCCCGGCGTGTACAAGGGCTTCATATTCTGATGGATTATCATAAGCGAAGTACATACGGCGTGTCTTAACCTCCCGGAGCAGCTCAACATGCCATGTTTTTAACAGTCCGGCGTCCAGACCTCCCGTGAATACGGGCTTTTCGGCTTGTCCTTTCAACATGAAGAATACATTTCTGATGTGAGCTTCGCTGCAAGCCAATAGGTTATCATCTAAAACTATGTGACCTTCGGTCACGGGCAGTTCCCTTAAACTGCCCTCACGGTTTTGTACCGAGCAAAACCAACACGCCGGTTTACGGGAACATCCCCTCGACGTTATTACATAGCCTTTACGTAAATAAAGCCCCGGCATGAAAGCTCCGCCCGGTTCATTGTACGTGGGCCCGCCCATTTTAACGGGTAAACCAGTCCTCCGCCAAGCCTCGGCAAGCCTCTCAGCCTTATCTCGGTCATATGAAAACGCGACGCTGATATGAACCTCATCAGCTTCGGGCAGGATTTTTGACGGCGGCGCGGTAAAGACCAACGGGTCATCAGGCGTGGCCCGCGTCCTTCGCGGGAAAACCTGCGCGATCTTTGTGTTCAAAACAATCTCCTCTGTGTTTAAACTCTAAAATATTGCATGTTTGACAGACAGTGTTTTCTGATGTATAATTACCCACAGTGATTCTACTTGATTAAGGGGGATAAATCGTGGAGTGCTTGAAGCAGTGGGTTTGTGATGTGTGCGGACAGGTTATTGGGAGTCCTAAAGATGGCTATGTTGTATGGAAAAAGGATGGCTTAAATAACACGCATTTTGCCTATAGAATATATCACAAGGTAATTTGTGATAATGACGATTCATTTAATTACTCAAGCAGCTTAGAAGATTTTCTGGGAGAGGCTGGTTTAGCAAAATTGCTTACTATGATTGATGCAGGCAAAATGCATCAGCCACTTTATAGAGAACAAATATCGAACATCCGAGACTTTTTAGAATTTTTCCGTAGGGTTCAGTTACCCTATTATGAAGAAGCTCGGTTATATTGGCAGGATGCGATTGATGATGATTATTTTGCAGATGGAAATGAATTATGGACATATTTGCCGCAAAACCTCAAGGCTTTAATTAAACTTTATGGTGCAAAAAGCACATAGTCTACTTATGCCCAATTTCATATAACTCTGTTGTGAGGTAGTCCGTTTCAACAAATGGCATTTGACAAATAGCACTTTTATGTCTACCAACGATTACCGATAGAATTGTGATTTTGTAAGGCTACTAAGCCCGAAGCTCATATTATATCAAAATAATGTGAGCTTTGGGCTGTATTAAATATCAAATACACTTTCGTCAACGACCGGATAGCCTTGTTTTAAACTCCATGCGAAAACCCGGATAGCCGTCTCCTTTGTCGTCCAGTATAATCTCAGCGTTATATGTCTTCCCCGTCTTTTCGGACACAAGCCCGGACATAAAAATACGACCCTCGGCGAGAAGCGTTTTTACTATATCTTTTGTCAGCTTTTTCTTTTTGTAAGCAAAGAACTTGTTATCTTTAAAAAGCCCGAATTTGCAGGCTTTGTTCTCACAGAAGAAACCTTTTGACGCTTCGCTGACGTTGCCGCCGCAGCGAGGGCAGGCGCCGACACGCTCCCCGGCTGGTCTTGTTGACGGGAACATCGCATTGTACTCATCAGGCACGGAAGTATAGGTTTTGACAGTATCATCCACGTATTTGACAATATCGGCCATAATATCGGCGGCGGTCAATTCGTTCCTTTCGAGCCGCTTCAAATGATTCTCCCATTCAGCGGTCAGATACGGGGATTTAACCGATTCCGGCAGGACTTTTATGAGACTGACGCCTTTTTCAGTGGGTAGAATCTGCTTTCCTTTGCGCTCCAGCAGTCCCGACTTAATCAGGTTTTCAAGAATACCGGCGCGTGTGGCCGGGGTTCCTAAACCTTTGCGCTCGGCGTCATCCGGCACGCTGGCCGCCCGGCCAGGCGCGTTTACAACCGCTGCGAACGGTTCTACGCAGCGGTTGTGCGCCGACGAGGGCATATCATCAGCCCCAGCGTTTTCCATTGCCGATAACAGCGTATCTTCAGTGTAATGTTCAGGCGGTTTTGTGAAACCCTCACGTATATCAGTCTTGATTGAAAAGCGCTGACCCTCATAAAGCTCAGGTAAAGGCGGCTCATCATTTTTTCTCTGCTTGCCGATACTATCATAGAAAGCCTGCTCTATGGTTTTCCAACCGTTATGCTTGACTGTCTTTCCTTTAACCGTGAACACCTCTCCGGCGCACTCCATCGTGACCGCTGTTTCATTGTAGATATGCCTGTCAGCGACGGCGGAAACAAGCCGGACGCATATCATCGTTAAGATATTCCGGTCAGCGGTGGGAAGCGCGGTAATATCGGCTTTTGCCATGCCAGGTGTGGGGATTATAGCGTGGTGATCCGTTACCTTGGAGCTGTTTATGACTTGCGCGGTGTTGATAGAAACAGTTTCCGCCGTAAACGGCAGCGCCGCCGCCACGCCGGAAACAAGCGCGGGGAGGCCTGTCGCCATATCCTCTGTAAGATACTGACTGTCAGTCCTTGGATATGTGGACAAACGTTGCTCGTAGAGGTTTTGAACACAGTTTAATGTCTGGCTGGCCGTGTAACCGAAAATCCTGTTAGCCTCCCGCTGCAAGGTCGTGAGGTCGTAGAGCTTGGGCGGAGCGGTTGATTTTTCCCGTTTCTCAACGAACTTAACGATGGCTGTGTTACCGTTGCAGGCGGCGCTGATAACCTCGGCGACGGCCTTGTCCCTGACTTTTTCCCGCTCGGCTGTAATGCCGCTGCCCGTGAGAAGAACCGTATAAAAGGGTTCCTTTACAAACCCGTTAATTTTCCGCTCCCGCTCCACAATCATGGCCAGTGTAGGCGTCTGGACGCGCCCGACGCTGAGATTAGCGTCGTACAGAACGGAAAATAGCCGCGAATAATTCAAGCCCACAAGCCAGTCAGCCTGCTGACGGCAAGCCGCGGCCTGATATAGCCGGTCATACTCCGAGCCGGGGCGGAGATTACGGAAACCTTCGGTTATTGCCGATTCTTCCATACTTGAAATCCATAACCGCTGAATCGGCTTCCTGCAAGCGCAGTAAGAGTACACAAGGCGGAAGATTAGCTCGCCCTCTCTCCCTGCGTCACAGGCGTTTACGATGCAGTCCACATCGGGCCGCTTCATCAGGTCGGCCAGGATTTTAAGCTGCTTCTTTGTATTCTCGACAGGGACGTACTTCCATTCTCCGGGGACGATAGGAAGGTCCGCGTACCGCCATTTTACGTACTTTTCGTCATAGTCCTTCGGCTCGGCAAGCTCCAGCAAATGCCCAAGGCACCATGAGATTGCATAGCCGCCGCCCTCATAGCTTCCGTCGCGGCGGGTTTTCGCGCCAAGCACATCCGATATGGCCTTGGCTACCGAGGGTTTTTCCGCGATAACTAACTTGATTCCCAAATAATTCTCCTTTCACAAATCAACATCGTTTTAGAATACGAACAGGGTAGTTGATTAAGTCATTTTGATGTGTTATATTTCTGTAAGATGGAGATGAGTACATGTGCCTGACATATACCAATGAATTGCTGAATGATAATGACATTTACGCGTTTTATGAAACGCTTGGCTGGAACGCTTTTTTGAAGCTGTCAAAAGAACAGTTATTGGCTGCTATGAGTCAAAGTTTCTATGTTGTATATGTGTATTGCGGAAACGCACTTATCGCGTCAGGCAGAGTTATTTCAGACGGCGTTATAAACGGCTATCTTTGCGGACTGGGAGTGCTGCCGGATTATCGCAAACGGGGAATAGGCGGCGAGATAGTTGAGATGCTAAAGGAATACTGTTTGGAACACAATTTGCATGTTCAACTATTGTGTGATGACGATTTAGTTTCATACTACAGTAAAATGGGATTCAACAAATTTACTGTAGGTATGAAGTTGTAGTCTTAACTAAAAGTAACGCGCCGCCCAGCAAGGCGATTCCTATTAACACAGAACCCGCAATATAGTTCAACGCCGGGAAATCCTCGCCGGTTTTTGGTATGCTGATACCGTTCGTACCGTTATCAGAAATACTGGCGTCCCTCTCGTTAGTCACGTCCACAATGACAGTCTCGCCGCTCATCACTGTAAAATGAATTTGTGTCTGCTCCAGCAAGTATCCGTAAGGCGGTTTCAGCTCACGAATATAATACTCGCCGGGTTCCAGGGCATGGTAAGCGCCGCCGTCCGCGTCGGTAGTGAGATCGGCCAGCCTCTTATTATCAGAAGCGCGATACACGCCGAAAACCGCGCCGGACAAAGGATTACCCGACTGTTCGGCCAGCTTCATAATCTGGAGCGTTCCTTGCTTTTCGCCCGTTGCGGCGTATACAGCGGTTCCTGACAGGCCCGAACAGACTGAGAATACAGCGGCGATAAGCGCAATAATCAAAAAAGGCTTACATTTATTTTTCAACAAATTCCTCCTACAGTTTTTTTGCCCTGACAATTAGCCTGTGTGTGGCTATTCGGACAGGGGTACAAGTGTAAAGCGTTATGACGGACTTATCGCTAGGTTGAATAAAGGCGATTTGATCGCCGGGATGTATCACAGCAATTTCAAACACGATAAACTCCATAATCTCGCCGCTTTTCGCCTGATAGACGATTATGTCGCCGATGCTTATTTCATCCAGGCGATTAAAAAACTGCCCGTAGATATAGCTTCGGTGTCCGGCGATTACCGCGTTTCCGATTTCGCCGACTGCCGTCGTGTCCGGCACATGGCCCACGGCTATTTTTAACCCGGCTTCGGATATGCCCTCCGCGACGGGCAAACGGAGATTGATTTTTTCAATCGTCAGTATTCCAAGACCGATAATATCGTCTGGAAACTCCGTATCGGCCAATGGCACAGGAGCCGTTGTAAATATAGGATCATCCCATGACGCGGCTAATAAAAAAAGTTCCGGCTTCATGGTCGGTTCAGGTGATAGGGATGATAACGGTTCAGTGGTTGGCTGGATGGTAGGTTCGTCTATTATAATCGGTGGAGCTTCTGTAACGAAAGCGGGAGAGATTACAGGCTCGCCGTCAACCTCATCGTCTCCTGCTTCAATACTTTCAAGCAATTCAACCTGTTTGTCCAGCGCGTATTGCCTTTCAAGAGTTGGTGTCAGCAAAAGCCATGCCCCTAATACAAACGCTATTACCATCATAATCGCCATTAACACGGCTTTCGGCTTCATTCCCCGCCGTCCTCGGTATCGCCTTCGTCGGCTTCTTCATATTCCTTGTCATCTTCGCCGTCACCCTCGTTCTCGTCATCGTCCGCCCCCTGCTGTCGTGGTTTGACGATTTTAAGATAGTAAGCTACGCCGCCCACAACAGCCACGCCGATAATAACAATAATCATCGTGCTGTTATTGCCTTTAGGGGCGGGAACTGGCTCCGGCTCCGGTGGGCTTTCGGTTTCGGCGGGTTTTTCCGGCGCTGGAGTTGGCGTCGGGTCAGGGATGGCGCTTATGCCCGTGTTGTCCGATTTTTCGGCAATCGCCATAAGATCGTTTTCCGTTATGGCGTTCAGGAAATAAACATTGTCGGCGTTCCGCTGATGGTCTATAATGAGATGGAACACACTCCCCGCTTGGGTCGTGAAGGTGTAAAAGTCCTTGCCGTCCGTTTCGGCGGCTTCGTCGAGGACGCTAGCCTGCCCGTCCGGGGTAAATGGCTTCTGTGGCGATTCCGCAGCGGTTGACGGCACGGGAGAAGCAGGCTCGGTGTAGAATGGATTATCCAGCCATACTACATTTGACTTGTTCCCGGCGAAGTCCACGGCATAGACTGAGGCCAATTTACCGTCGCCAACATAATCCCGAGCGTCCACAATCAGAACGTCGTCAACACGATAGTTAAAGCGTTTTTCGTTGATATAAACCGCTTCAACGCCGAAAAATCCCTCTGCCACCTCAATACGGAGGGCGTTCCCCGTTATGGAGGCGCTGAGGTCAGGCGGGGCGACGTTTGACGCGGCGCTGATGGGAGTTGGAAGAACAAAAGCGCCCATAAGAAACATGAGCGCCAGGAACATCAATACTTTAGGTTTCAATCCTCGGAAACCTCCTTCGCGGGTTTTTCTGTTTCATGCGCCGCATTATCAGGCGGAGCGGGTAAATCTGGCACGGCGCATGTCTGCCGCTGTTCCATAAATGTGCGGGCAAACTCCCTCAGTTCGCTGGGCGGGATGTCGATACCGCGCACCATTGCCACAATATCGGCGTTTTCAAGCTCTGTTTTCTGCCGCTCCAGATTACGCAGGCGGTTCTGGTAATCGGCGATTTTCCGCTTGAGCTTGTCGATTTCGTCATTGACTTTTTGCAGTTTCGGGTTCAATAAATACCTCCTTGTCTCGTCTAAGTTCGACTGCTTGATAAGAAATAGATCGGGTTAATGTGCTGGCCGTCCTTGACAACCTCCATATGAAGATGAGGCCCCGTGCTGCTGCCGGTAATGCCGACTAGAGCTATAACGCTCCCCGCCGTTACGTTCTGCCCCTCGCCGACAGAAATGCCGGAACAGTGGGCATATCGAGCTTGCAGGCCCTGGCCGTTGTCTATGATTACATAGTTGCCGTAGCCGTCCGCGTCATATCCAACGGTTACGACGGTTCCGTCAAACCTGGCCAGGATTCCCGTGCCGGAAGGTAACGCGATGTCGATTCCTTTGTGAAAATCCCGTTCTCCCGTAATGGGATGGATACGATACCCATAATTGCTCGTGACATATGGCCGCCAGTCAACATCAAAGGGATTTCCAACATACTGCCGCGCTCCGTTAGTATATACCAGGGTTTCGTAGCGCTCACGCTGATCCGCCGTCATTAGCGGGTTAATTATCTCCGTGAGCGGCTTTACAGTGAGATTGACATTGAGTATTCGCAAGACGTAATCAACTTCCTCATCATATTCATAGTAAACCGTTTCGCCGGTTGCGGGATCAAAGTAGCTGTCCATCCGGGTTTCCAGTCTGGTGCGGGTTTCGGTTTCGGGGATAAACTCAAGGGTATACTGCTCCGCGAAAATCGACCGAAGTGCCGATTCAATATCGCCATATGAAAAATCGTCGTAAACCGCCGTCAGGTATGCCATCAGCTCAAGCGGGTCATGGCCGATTTCACCGATATTGTATCGGTATTCGTCATACCCGGAGCGGTCTGCTTCCACACCGGCGATTTCAAGCCGCAGGTCGGTTTCCCATTGGGTGTATACCAACTCGGCGTTGTCGATGTCCGTGTCTGCGGCGGTATAGGCCATCCCGCCGGCGTAGCTCGCACTGTTAGAGAATACGCTCATACAAGTTGTAAACAGCGCCATGATTAGAATAACAATCAATAGAAAAATGCCAACGTATACAAGGATTATGGGATTTCGCCGGACAAACCCTGTCACCGCGCTTGAAACTTTTTTCGCGGCTTTCCCCGCTGTTTTCGCCGCTTTTACGGATTTGTCGGCGTTCCTGGCAGAAGCGGCGTACCGCCTCTTGATAGACCGTCTTTGGAACAGACGCGACAGGGGATTGCTTTGCAATTTAGGGTTGTCACGCACAGCCTTATGAAAAGACAGCTTGGCTTCGTTTTTGATTGACAACTTTTCCAGTTTGGCAGCGCGGCGGTACGGAGTATTTTTGACAAAGCGATAAGCCGATTTAACAGAGCGTTTCGCGCCTCGGTACGCGCTTTCGCCCATCAGCTCGGCGCGGTGAGCGACTTTTGTCCCGGCGTTTTCGTCCTCAACCTGATAAATCTTGGAATGAATCTTGTTTACCGCCGTAGTTCGCGACGCTCCGATAGCCTTATGCGTTAAAGTCTCCTTCGGCGGCTTGTTCCATTTGGCCTCGCCTATAGGTAAAGGTTTTTCCTCAAAAGTCAGCTTAGATTTTGACTTCCCTTTTTTCTCGTCAAAAACTAATTCGCGTTTTTCTACCTTCTTATGGGGCATTTTACTTCGGCTCTTGCCCAACTTTTTCTCGATTATATCTGCTTTTTTCTCTAGCTTACCGACTTTCTTCTCCGCTTTTTCAAACCGCAGACCGTCCGGCGAATCTTGGTCTTGCTGAAAGAGCGGGCATCTTTCCCCTGAGTGTTCGGTTAGACCGCTCCGCTCATGCGGCGGCGGCGCACCGTCTCTTTCCGTTGGATTAACGGAAGAATCAGAACGGCTCCTGTCGGGTTTTATCGGTAATCCATCTAAGCGGGCGTCGGCATCAGGGTGGACATCCGTTTTTGCGCGTTCGGCACGGTTGACGCGCTCTCGCGGAGTGGCCGTCGCACCGCCTTTCCCTTTATCGTCAGAGAAAAAACTGCCGCGTTCAATATCATCTGGCGAAGTCGAGGTATCGTTGTCATCTTGAAAACGGAGTTTGCTAACAGGATGTTCTTCTTGTCCCTGCACCGTTCCTTTGGGCTTGCTATCTGGGCTGCTCAGTGGAGCGGAGCGCCCGCGTCCCTCAGATGGATTGGCAGCGCTGCCGTTCTCATCTGCGCTTAAAGGCGCAGGAGGTCGAACCCGCGCCGCTTGCTCCGTCGTATTTACCGTGTCAGGCTGCCCTGAATTTTCTTTCTTGACGCGCGGCTTACGTTTACGCTTTGCGGATTTGGGGGATGACGTTTTAAGCGGGGCCGCTTCATCCTCAAACCTCAGTTTACTTTTACCGTTCATAGAGCAGCTCCGCGATATTCCGCATTATATAGGCAAGTACGTTCACCACAATGCTGTTGCCGCACATGGAGTAGCGCGCCGAATCGCTCATCAGCTTGCCGTCGTGACCGTATTTCGTCCAATCATCCGGCAGGGACATGAGCCGCTCCGCCTCCGTAGGAGTAAGGCGGCGGACAATATAGTCAATACGGATTGGGTTTATGAAGTTCAGGGAGTATCCGCCCGTGCTTTTTGATTGCAGCGTCCCCGATATTCCTTCTTCCTCTTTGAAGTTACGGCAGTCAACGGCGGTAACGTCAGGATTCTTCTGACAATAAGCAACGCATAAATCCGTCTCGCTGGCCATGCCTGCCGGACGCGACAATCCGGCAGCGGATGCACAGAGGGTACCGGCGATTAACGGATGAACGCATTGCAGCCCTTCGCCGGGATTCTCAGGTTTGATAATATCGGCCTTTGCCATAACGACAACATTCTGCCCTAGGTCAACGCATGGGGAAGAATCCGCCCGAGCTGTCAAAGTCCTGGCTATTTGAGGTTCGACGATTGCAAGCCCGCCCTGATGATTTGCGGGGTAACAACAGTTTTTGTCCAGCGTCCGGCTCGTCTCAGCTTCATAAAAACCTATATCGGGATTACCCGACAACATGGAATTACTGCTGTAACTGCAAATGCCGTAAACCGTAGTCTTTTGAATATCTCGCGGTTCACAGACGCATGGAACCTGATTAAGCCCGCTGGGAGAGCCTTTCAACGTGGGCGAAACGCTTTCGCTGTAGGCTATGCTCCGGGCGTTTTTGGCCTGACCCGCCATAAACGCGGCAATATCTAAAGATTTGCTTTCGTCTCCAGCGCCGCTTTCAGCATTGGCGGTAATTCCTTGCCCCTGGCTTTCGCGCGCCGTAAAATACCCTGACAGGCTTTTTGTGACAAAGAGTATTTCTCCGGCACGTTGCTCTGAATAATCGACGATAAGGTACAGGCGTTTTCTTCGCTGTGGCGTTCGGAAATGTTTACTTGCGTCTTTAACGACCCAAGCGAGATCAACTCCGCGGCCTCTAACCATTCCGGCACTGGCCCAGCGTCCAGATTCAGGCATTGGAATTTCGGTTTGACAGAACGCTTCGAGTACGGTTTTATAACCGCTCCCGGAATCAACATTGAGCAATCCGACGACGTTCTCGAACAGGACAATCTGCGGGGACCTCCCATTTGTGGCATACCTCATTTCATTTATAATGCGTATTGCTTCAAAGAAAAGGCCGGACTTCCCGTTGAAAGATGTCCTCGGCCCCGCCACAGACCAGCTCTGGCACGGACTCCCAAACCCGATAATCTGGACTGGAGGGATTCTGCCACCGTCAACCTTTGTTATATCGCCTAAATGCTCCATATTGGGGAAGTGGCGCTTTGTGACGGATATAGCATTCGGCAGTATTTCGCTGGCCCAAAGGGTTTTTATTCCGAAAAACGAGGCGGCATAGGGAATTGCCCCAATGCCGTCAAAAAGGCTGCCAAGCGTGATACATTTTGTATCTATTCTATTCAAACCACCACCTCGTCTATCTTCGTTGATAAAATCCGATAGATTTCGGTATCTTTTGGGAAATTATCACGGAAAGGAATGATGGTGTTACCGTAGAAAAGCAGGCCCTCTCCGGCGTTTGATTGAGTAACATAGCTGAGTTGATGGGGGGATATGCCAAGCTGTTTAGCGAGAATTTGACGGTCGCCGCCCGCCTGATTGAGCATAAGTATGAAGTCGGAGTTTTATAACGATAGGTAAGGCTTTGACATAATCTCCGCACTTTTCCCCCGTTCCACACCGTGCATGAGACTTTCACCTCACACGGCGTTCCATCGGTGTAAACTTTTCAAACCCAACTATGCCTTAAACTAAAACACAATTTCGCTGACTTTTAAAGATTGGGAAGGTTAAGGATTTTCCTAAGTTTGTTAATTCGAGCCAGTTGCTTCTTATCTGGGTTTAATCGTTCCGTATATTCAGCGATTGTTTCCGCTTTTGTAGCGTGTAACAATCTATGGGAATCAATCGTAATCAACACCAAATTAGAATAGCTGTTATCAACCTTGACATTTCGGGGGATTTTATGATGACAATGAATGTTGCCGATTTCCAACGATTGACCAGTAATATAGCATTTACCGTTCTGCCCGCTATATAATGCAATGCGGTTAGTGTAAAATTCTACATTTTTTCCAGTCGGTACGTTTTCCATCAAGTAACGCAACACCGCCATATTCACATGTTCCAAATTCTTGTGAATTTCAGCTCTACCTTCGGCGGTAAAGTTGTTGATGGTTTTCTTTTTGTCCATTGGATTTTTATGTTGAACATACCCTATAGGTATGATTGGCGTTTCTCCAACGAACCGTAATTGCTTGCTTTCCCCGTATCTGTCTTTAACATATCCTGTTGCCGTTCCGCTCCGTTTAGGTCGCAGTTTGTGGTTTAGGCTCTTACTTACGATAAATGCGATAGCTCCAAAGTCTAAGTTCCCGTGTGTGGCTATTTGGTAGAAGTTGTGGAATCCAAGCACTTTGCTGTTGTATTGCCACAAATCCGCCCTCACATCTTTGGAACGCTGTATTGTCTTTACTTGCTCAACAAGGGTTTTTATAATCTTTTTCCGTGCTTTATCCGATATGTTGCTTTTGACGACTTGTTTTTCTCCCTTCTTATGAAGTTTCAGCTTGAAGCCCAAGAACACCGTATAATTCTTTCTCAAGTTGGTGATTTTGGATTTTTCGGGGCTGATGTCCAAGTCCAGCCTATCTTTAAGCCATAATTTAACGGCGGTAAAAATTTTTAAGGCTGTTGGATAATCATTTGTAAAAATCTTGAAGTCGTCTGCATATCTGACAATGTGCATTTCTTTCAGTGTTGTTTGTTTTCTCATACGCCTGTATTCGTTACCCCTGTTCCTCTGCCCTGTTTTCATTATGTTCGGCTTGACTTCTTTCATTTCTTTTAAGCTCCATTGCTTGTTAATCCACCAGTCAAGCTCATTTAGAACAATGTTTGATAACAGAGGGCTTATAATACCGCCTTGGGGTGTGCCTTTGTCGCTTTTTAGTATGTCTCCGTTTGGCATGACGATTTCACTTTTTAAGATTTTGGAGATAATACACAGCAGGCTTTTATCCTGTATTCCAAGCGTCCACATTTGTTTTAGCAGTTTTCCGTGATTCACGTTGTCAAAGAATCCCTTGATGTCAATATCAACGCAGAAGTGCATATGCTTTTGTTGCATACACATCATTGCCTTTGATACGGCGTTTTCACAGCTTCGGTTAGGTCTGAATCCGTAACTGTTATCACTGAATTTTGCTTCGCAAATGGGTTCTAACACTTGCAGTATGCACTGTTGAAATAGTCTGTCGGACATAGTTGGTATTCCGAGAGGTCGTGTTTTTCCGCTTCCATCTTCTTTCGGAATTTCTACCCTCTTTACTCGTCCAGGCGTGTAGTTTGCAAACATCTTTTGGATTTTATCAACCAACATATTTGTTTCGGTAGCCTTAATTCCTTCGATGTTCACTTTATCCACACCGCTTGTCCGACTGCCTTTATTTCCCTTGATGTTCCGGTAAGCAAGTAAAATGTTGTTCTTCGACGTTATAATATCAAGCAACTCATTGAAATTTTTACCTTCCGTTGATTGCTGATATAATCGGTCTAAAACAGGTTGCATATCGTAATACTCGTTGTTACGCAAGGTTTGTTTCTTCTTGTCTTTGTCCTTGTGTCTCGCAAACAAGTCTGCTTTCACTCCTTTTGCGGAGCAATCGCATCTTTTAGTCGTAAGAGAACCTTGTTTAACATAGTTTTGTTCGTTAGGGTTTACATCGACTGGTGGCTGTTCCTCCACCGCCATTACAGCGGCTTCAACGGTCGTGCCACCGCTTTCAGTTAGACAAAAATAGGTTATTTACGAACGAATCCGATTTTTCCTATTACCACAGGCATAGCCGCCACTTTCCCGCAATATTGCTTTTTGCGTTCGTGTTCTAACCTTCCCTTGTTCCATAACCCCTATCTGTACATATATATCCTTAGGCGCAATCCTATGAGCCTGTATGCAACACGGTAAACCGTGTCTTGCCGCCTGTAACGGCATAGGGTATTTCATATCTTCGAGTTTTACTTTACCCCGCATACCAACGTTAAGTTGACGAGCCAGTTAGACCCGTTAAACATATAGACCCGTACATTCGGATGTTCGTCAGTGCTTTCGCACAATTCTCGCCATAGATATTTTATAGACCCCCGACCTATCACCCGCAGCCTTATTAGGGCTTGGTTTGCCTTACCGCTGTTTCTATGTTTACCGCGAGTAAAGCGAGTGCATGTAGCCGACTTTTCCGAGCTCTCTGACGTTAAAACGACTATTTAATAACGCCAGTCGGAGTAGTAGGGAGGGCGTTTCAGGGCGTTACCCCATCATTCCACCCTTCGGTTAAGAATTGTCGATTACTTGTCGCAATTCAAAGTTATAGTTAGATTGATTAAATCATTCAATCCCGCCTTTTTAGCACTATATGGACTATACGCCCACAGCGATTTCTCGTTGTGGAATAGTGGTTGTAGGCGAACAAGTCGCACCAAAAATGTTCTCAATCTCACGGGATGCAAGCAAATCTTTGACATTTTGAGTGATTCCGGTCGGAATCCCGCCCCATTTTCTAAAGCGCTTCCAGATTTCAACACAATAGGCCGCTGTTTGTTCCTCTTTTAATAACAAATGGAACTCGTCTTGATAGAACCACGTAGTCCTTTTAGCGGCGCGATTGATGGTAACACGGTTCCAAACGGCGTCTTGAAGTATCAACATACCCAGCTTTTTTAACTGTTTCCCAAGTTCCTTTATATCAAAACATACCAAACGATTGCTCAAATTCACGTTCGTTCTATGATTGAATACATTTAGCGAGCCGGTTACGTAGATTTCAAGCGCGGTTGCGACGTGCTGGGCCTCCGTCTCGGTCTGTTTGCGGAGAAGATTGTATAAATCCTCCAGAATCGGCATTTTCTCAGGCCGGGGATCGGTTAAGTATTCACGGTATACAAGCCTTACACAGCGGTCAATTATGGTTTTTTCGGTAGGGGAAAGCCCGTCCTTGCCGCCGATAATCAACTCGCAAAGTGAAAGGATGAAGTCGCTTTTGAGCGTGAGCGGATCGTCCTCGTCAGCATAATCCGGGTTAATCTCCATTGGATTAACATATTGGGCGCTGGTCGGTGAGAGCTTGATAACCTGACCGCCGAGACGCGAAACAACGGGATAATACTCCGATTCGGGGTCGGTGATGATTATATCGTCGTCCGTAACCAAGAAAACATTGATGATTTCACGTTTTGCGGAGAATGATTTACCGCTGCCCGGTGTTCCTAGAAAAAGGCCGTTCGGATTTTTAAGACGCTTTCTATCGGCCATTATCAGGTTGTTTGAAAGCGCGTTAAGGCCGTAATAAAGCGCGTGTCCGTCCATGAACAGCTCACAGGTAGTAAAGGGTACAAAGATGGCGGCGCTGGAGGTTGTCAAGCCCCGCTGTATCTCAATCTGGTTCAGCCCCAGCGGAAGGGAGGACATAAGCCCCTGCTCCTGTTGAAAATCCAGCCGCTTCAAGGCGCAGTTATGTTTTTGCGCTATACCTGCCGCCGCGAAGATGCTGTTTTCAAGTTTCTGCTTAGTTTCGGCGGTGTTAAGGACAATGATTGTAGCTAAAAACATGCGTTCGTTCCGGTTCTGCAATTCTTTCAGCATGTTTTTTGCTTCATCTCCGTATGTGGCAATATCAGTCGGGATAACGTCAATGTCATATCCGGCCCTGACCGCTTTTTTCTGCTCCGTAATTTTCATTGAATCAATATCGGTGATTTTCCGCTTGATGGTCTTTATGGCTTCCATCTGGTCTATGGAGCGGATATGAAGGTTTACGGTTATGGCGTTATCCATGTTAAGGAAGTCGGCCAGCAGGCGGTCGGAAAGCTCCGGCGCGATTATCTGGATATAACTGACGGCCCCGATGGTTGTTCCCATACGGAAGGTCTTACCGTCACGGAAGTCAAAGGAAGTCGGCGCGATATAATCCTTGGTGGAAAGGCCGGTTTTCGGTAGGTCTTTCCAATCGAAGCGAAACTTCTCCTTGCCATCAGGGTGCATCTGCCCATGCAGAACCGCTAGCCGCTCATGCCCGTTAAGTGAAAAAGACTTGACGCCCAGCGTCTTGAAATTGTTGACAATATCGGCTTCAATGCGCTCTAGCTTGGAGCGGGCCTCCCGGAAGGAGTTGGCCTCAATCCCAAAGGTGATGTATTTCAGCTTGACAAGGCCGTTGTTTCCCTTTGCCAACTGGTTTTTTAACAGATCAGCAAACTCCCGGCGAATGGAATTGCAAGCGTCGGACTTATCGGGAATGACGATAGACTTCTCAAAATCCAACGCATTACCGTACTTGTTTATAAAGGAGAACTGGACACAAATCGTACTGTCAAAATAATTGAGGACATCACAGTAGCCGTCAAAAATCTGCGTTTTATCCTCGTTTTGAGCGAGTTGATAGTTTATATCGCTGAATGTGATGATTTTGTTATACAATCGGTCGTTGACCCTGCATATCCCGTCTTTGCATATATCCCTGTACGGGATTGACTGCTGTGCCGTCTGCGGAGCTGTTGCGCTGCCGAACAGCTTTTTCAGCAAAGACGCGAAAAGGCTATTTTGCTTTCCTTTTGATTTTTGCGGTGTAGGTTTTTTCTTTACCGTATGTCGTTTCTTTTTGGGCTTGTGAGCCAAGTTTCCCCTCCTTTTCGATTAAGCTGTAGAAATTCTCCGTCCGGTACGGGCGTTTGGTTGGGAAAAACCACCGTGACCGGACAAAGTTAATAAGAATCCTTTCGGCGGGCTGGCCGTCTTTTTCATACATAGCAACAAAAAAGGCGGGGAGCATAACGCCGATCATCAGCAGTACGGCGGACGAGTTCCCGATACTGCTCCTGGTAAGGAAGTACACGGGGACGCCCACGGCGGCAGCGCATCCGAAGCATACGAGCTGCCTGAGCGTGAGTCCGAAAAGAATCTTGACTTTGATTTTTGACAAGTCGCGGGGGACTGGTGTGTAGGCCATTCACGTTGTCCTTTCTGTCAGGGAAGCAATTTACTTTGCCTGCCGATTATATTAAAAAGCTGCATGTAAATAAGCGGAATGATGAATTTCAAACAAGGGCAAGGATTACTTCTTACGAATAGGGCCGTATTATCAATTTGGAGACTGTTAAGCCCCAATTCATCATTGGTCATGTGTTCGCCAATCCCTGTCGTTTCAAGAGGCAAAAGCCTTTTAATACATGAGGCGGCAACCTTGTTCTTACCATTTCCCGCCAAATCCTTAAATTGCGCGTATAAGCTGGCGCAGGATGAGCCGGGGGATATTTCTTCCTTAGTTTCGATCATGTAATCCACGGCGGTCTTATACCCGTCCGGCAAATCCCCAGAACTGATCATATTCCTCAACATGGCAAGAACCGAACAGAGGTTAAAATCATCTTCGCTGGCAGCGTCATGAACGTATCCGATAAGCGAGGCAATCAATAATTTCTCAGCAGTTAAAAAGCGGATATTGCCGGAATCGGCATGGCCTTTTGTTCCTCTTATGATTGCCAATGCTATAACGAGTATATCAGCCTCACTTTTGATATAGCTGATAGGGTTGTATTTTGCGCTCCTATCGCTGAAATCAGCTACGTTAAGCATCTTGACGGAATAATCCATCCGTTTAAAATCCGCCGCCAAGCTCTTATACACTAACCCGCAAGGATCGCTCAGGACTATAGCATCCGCTTTCTTCACCTGGCGAGGTTTGAGCCAACGAACTGCGTCACGCATGGAACCGCAGACAGTCGTTTCTGTCTGCCGCAAAACTACCAGAGCCGGTATTTTTAATAAAGAATCATCAATAAAGCTCATCATTCTCTCCTTTGATATGACTTAGAATATGGGCGATGACATCCACGGTAAACCCGTTGCCGACGCACTTGTAACGCTGTGTAGGGCTGATTTTCATGGTCTCTCCTTTGTCGTCAACACCCAGCGCCGTATAGTTATCAGGCAGCGTTTGGCATCGCTCGGCCTCAATGTTCGTCAGCTTTCGGACGGTATACCCGCCGTCCGGCAAATCGACTTTATAAAGCCCGACGCAGCCCCCGCGCCCGCCGCCGTAAGCCATTATTGAGATGGTTTTGCCGTGGACGCTGTAAACCCTGTTGCCCTGGCTGTTAGCGCCGATGAATCCAACGCATAGCGGAAAGGGGATGTCAGCGGCGGGAATGGTTCCCCCGGCATCAATAATCTCCTGGGCGAAAAAACGCCTTGTCTTACGGCATTTATTAGGCGAAGACAAAGCGTTTTCATGTGAAGTAATCGGTTCGTATACCAACTGCCGTCTGCCGTCTTGAATGCCAAGACGGTTTTTGCCAATACCTTTTGAATAACAGGCGTCAATACAGTAGGATTTTTCGCGGGCGGCTAATCCTGTCTCCAGAATATCTTTTAACAGAATCCCCCTATCTTCCGGCTGAGTAGTGCCGGGTATATTTGTCCAGTACAGCCGTTTCCGCTGTTGAGCTGAAACTAGTACGGAGTTGATAAGGACGGGCTTACAGCCTAATTCATCGGAAATATGTTTCCGAATCTCACGGTGCATGGTCGCTACGTTTTCAAAAAGAAAGAAACGCGGCTTTATCTGCCGGATAGCTTCCGCGAACCGCATAAAGAGCTTCCAGCCTTCGCCGCCTTTATCTACTTCACGCCGTGCCTTTGCTATAGAGAAATTTTGACAAGGCGAGCCACCAATCACTAGATCGGCTCCCACAAACCGACTGAAATCGGTGTCAAACACGTCTCCATGCTGGGTAATGTCAGGGTGATTATATCGGCTTACAGCCCTGGCGAATTTGTCAGTCTCAAAGGCCGCGTATGAAGAAACGGCATATCCCGCGCGGTCGAGAGCAAGCCGCCCGCAGGATATACCGTCATAAAGGGAAACGACGCTTATACCTTGACCCAAGCATCGCCCCCCTCTGACAAACTGGTTTTTATAGGCGCTTCTATATTTTTCGTAGAACCGCTCCCTTCATATAAGTATGTCCGATTCCACCTCGTCCCCGAAAGCGTCCCAGCCCTCTGTCCTTTCGCGGGCGAAAAGTTCAATCCTAGGCACATCGCCCATCAACTCGACTATCCTGCGGCGAACCTCGTCAGGCTTTTTGCTGTGCCGCTCTATCGGCGTGTCGATAATCTGCCGGACGCTTTTTGAAACGCGCTTTAGGCGGCCCTTTGTGGCCAACAAGCAAATCTCGGCGTTCGCCCTTGTCCAGTTTCCTAATCCCATAAACCATCCGCCAGACTTACGATTCCGTTTTAACCAACAGAAAGCCACGGTCTTATAGGTATACCCCCAAGATTCAATAATAGTGAAAGCGTCTTTTAGTTGAGGAAATGTCACCCAAAGAAAAAGCGCGCTGTTCTCCGAAGCAATATCGGCAACGCGCAGCTCACATATGTCCTTAATATCCATAGTCCGATAATGATTTTCGGCAGTCCGGCCAACGCCCTTCCTGCCCCACAGCACGTATCTGTACGGAGGGTCGGCCAGAATGACATCGTACTTTTTCACTTCAACCATCTATCACTCCCTTGTACGCTTGCCATGTTTTGAGATTTCACGCTGACCGCCGCCAAGCGCGGATTCCTGAGCTTTAACCTTTTCATCCGCCGCGTTAAGTCTTTCCGCAAGAGTTTTCAGCTTTGAAGCGTTTTCATTCGGTTGCTGACTTTTCAGCGAGGCCATCACTTTGTTACAGTATGTCCTGGCAGCCTCCCGATTTTCCGCCAGCCTACCAAACCTGGCATTCTCCGGGCCGGATAAGCGGATGAGCGCGTCAGGAGGCATTATAACATCATCCAGGGGATAGACTCCAAACGGCTTCACGCTGCCGTAATACTTGCCCAACTGGTCAATAATCTCCCTTTTGCGTTCATCAGAGTAATCCGCTTCCATAAAATTTACATGAATATCGTCCCCGGCATTACCAGTGTCGTGTTCCGCTGAACCAAGAGGGGTAATCTCTATTACCTGGCCTACAAGATAGCCATACGCACCGCCCGTCGCGACGACTACCCAATCCCCGGCGCTGATACTCCCGTTTATAACTTCCGATGTCAACGTATTCTCAGCTTTCCCACGAATCGCAGGGTAGGCCGAAGATAATTTATCAGCCAGCGCATACAGCCGTTCCTCAGCGGGAAATGATAAACAACCGTCGTTTTCTAAACGGAATTTAACGGAAGCTATTATATCCGCCGCCTGTTCCGCCATGAACAGTTTTGCTTCGGGAAAAAGGCCGGAGCGCACCGCAAAATCTTCTTTCGCGGCGGCATAGTCCTCCGTATAATGCCCGTGATCCATGCCGGAGCGGTCGTAATTATACTGCCATGTCACAAAATGCAGGCCGCGCCC
>JAISVU010000216.1 GCA_031271375.1 Clostridiales bacterium
TAACTTTGAGATGATCTACGACCTGGCTTCCGACACGGGCGTCCCTATGCTAAGGTATTTATTGAATTCTATCACTATAACCGTTATCACCGTCGTAATGTCAATAATACTCACTGCGAGGTCGGCATACGCCCTGTCGAAGAAGAAGTTCCGTGCTAAGGAGTGGCTGTTTAAGCTGAACCAAGCCGCGCTGATGTTCGTGCCGACGGCCGTGATGGTGGCGCGGTACTTGGTTATCGCGAAAACGGGAATGCTGAACAACGTCCTTTCGCATGTGCTGCCGCTGCTGGCGATGCCGGTGGGGCTGTTCTTGGTGAAGCAGTTTGTGGATCAGGTGCCGGACGAGGTGCTGGAGGCGGCGCGTATCGACGGCGCCGGGGAGCTGAAGATACTGTTCCGCATGGTCTTCCCGCTGATAAAGCCCGCGCTGGCTACCGTGGGGATTTTATCATTCCAGATGATCTGGAGCGCGACGGAGGCCTCAAATTTCTATATGACCGATGAAACGATGAAGACATTCGCGTTCTACCTCTCCACGTTTACACTCAGCAACAACCCGCTGATGACGGGTATGGCCGCGGCGGCCTCGCTGATTATGTTCGTGCCCAACCTGGTTATTTTCATCGTGCTGCAGTCCAGCGTGATGAATACGATGAGCCATTCGGGGATAAAGTGATGAAGTATAAAATTTATGGCTTACGGGAAAACCCGGTTTACTTAAACGCTATGGTAGACTACTATTCTTCCCGGTGGAAGCTCAACAGGGAAATATGGTACGATTTGATTGCGGACTGCATTACTGCGCGAAACCCGCTTCCGCGCTGGTATCTTATGCTGGATAAAGAAAATGTTATTGGCTGCATTGGCTTAATGACCGATGACGTTACCAAAAAGGACTTTAAACCGGAAATAGCCGGAATATATGTGGAAGAGAATGCGCGCGGCAAGGGGCTGGGCGGATTGCTGCTGGAACACGCCTGGAAGGAAGCAAGGAAACTCGGGTTTACGGAACTTTATTGCACTACATATCATACGGGATACTTTGAAAAGTATGGATGGAAGTATTTAGGGGAGGAAGAATCCGGTTTTGGCAATAAAGTGAGAAGATATGTATTCCGGGAGGATTAATGACGGGAATATACTGCCAAAGGAGGGGATAAACCTGATAAAACGCACCATTGTCTTCACAGTATTATTAATATCAATAGTCCTATCCCTTCCCTTGGAAGCCAGCGCCGCCCAGTCCACGACGCTGACCTACGGCATAAACCCCAAGGGCTGGTTCGTACAGACGCAGGACGCCTTCCTGCCCGACCGCAACATTACCTATCTGGGCTTAAACAGGCCGGAGAGCATCGCCTTCGGCAAGGATGATATCCTATACATAGCCGACCGGGGCAACCGCCGGGTGCTGATGTACGACGTTACCGGGGACGCAATAGCCGGGGAGATACGCTACGAGGGCTTTAACGCGCCGAGGGGCGTGTTCGCCGCGCCGGACGGAAGGCTGTATGTGGCGGATTCCGCGGCGGCGGCGGTGTTTGTATTCGGGCCGGACGGGGAAATCCAAAAGACCCTTACCAGGCCGGATTCTCCTGCCTTCGGCGACACCTCTTACGCGCCGTATCGCGTCGCGGCGGATTTGCGCGGGAATGTTTATATTGTGAGCGAGGGCCTGTATAACGGGATTATCCAGCTCTCGGGCGAAGGCGAGTTCCTGGGCTACTTCACGTCGAACGAAACGACGCTGACCTTCGTCCAGCTGATGCAGAACATATTCTTCACCGACCGCCAGCTTGAAGGGCTGATGGATCGGGTTCCGCTCACGTTTTCCAATGTCTTCGTCGATAATAAGGGCATTGTCTATACCGCGTCAATGGGCAGGGAGAGCCTGGGCCTCAAGAAGCACGACATGAGCGGAAAGAACATGCTGCCCGACGTATGGACGACGGAGTTTACCACCGACGTCACCGTGGACGCGGGCGGCATTATATACACCGCCGACATAGGCGGGTTCATCGGGGTTTATACCGGGGACGGGAGCGAGATATTCTTCTTCGGCTCCGGGCGGCAGACCGACGCGGATATCGCCGGGATGTACACGTCGCTGATGTCCATCGCCGTTTCCAGCCAGGGGCATATCTGGACGCTGGACAGCGAAAAGGCCTTCCTCCAGAGCTACACCCCTACCGAGTACGCGCTGGCCGTCTTCCGCGCCCTGGCCCTCTTTGACGGGGGCCGTTACGCCGAGGCCGGGGACGAGTGGACGAATGTGCTGCGCTACAACCAGATGTCGGTGCTTGCCCATAACGGAATGGGCAAATCGCTGCTCTACAGGCAGGAATACCCCGAAGCCAGCTTGCATTTTGAGGTGGCGGGTAACCGTGATTTATTCTCGCAGAGCTTCTGGGAGCAGCGCAATATCTGGCTTCTGGACAACCTGGTATATGTCCTTGCCGCCGTGGCGGTTCTAATTATAGCGTCGACGGCGTTAAAGTATATCGACCGAAAGAAGCGTATCAAAGGCGCAATTAAAAGCATGACAGCGAGGATCAAGGCCGGACCGCTGCGGAATGTATTATTCGCTTTCACCGTGGCAAGGCACCCGCTGGACGCCTATTACAGCATGAAGCGCGGCGAAAAGGGCTCTATGCCCGGGGCGTCGGTTCTCAGCGGCCTGTTCTTCGTTTCGTACATGATATTCCAGACATCGAAGGACTTTATAATGCAGTACCAGGATATTGAGGACATGGACTTCAACGTCGTTATCGGCGGCTTTATCGGGATATGGGTACTCTTCATCGTCTGCAACTATCTCGTCACCAGCATTAACGACGGCGAGGGCGGGGCGGCCGATATCTTCAAGGTGGTTTCCTACGCTTCATTCCCGCTGTCGGTCTCGCTGCTGCTTGTGACGGTTTTAACCTACGGGATCACATTAAACGAGGAGTTCCTGCTCCTCTTCACGCTGGCCGCCGGGTTTGCCTGGTCCGGCTCGGTGCTGTATCTGGGATTGCAGGAGGTACACGGATATACGGTGAGGGAGACGGTTAAGAGCATTATCTTCACGCTGGCGTTTATGCTGGTGGCGCTGGTAGCGCTGTTTAACCTGATGATACTGTTTGACCAGGTCGCGCAGTTTATTGAAGCCGTGGTGAGGGAGGCGTATATGAATGTCACGGGGACGTATTAGAGCCTGTTTAGTATCTCGCTTTCGGCGGATTACCGAGCAGATTTTTCGCCAATCTAGGAGCGGCGGCGCAGGCATAATAAGAGATTATGTCAAGCCGCCGCGACGACGAGTGGCGGAAAATCCGCCGGGAAGACGTCGGAATGGAGATAGTAAACAGGCTCTTAAATATATAGCGTTGATAGCGGCGCTGGTAACGCTGCTGATGTCGTCCGCGCCTGCCCGCGCCTATGTCCTAACGAACAGGGACACAAGGCCCCAGCCGGAACGCGTCGCATACGCCGAGCCGGATACTGCGGGCTATACCTTCCTAGAAAAGACCGGGCATATGGAGTTCTATTACCGGGAAGACCGGGACGTGTTCCTTATCATAGACACGCGCAACGGCTATTCATGGAAGACGGGCCTGGACACCCCGTTTAACCAGGACACGGACAGGGCCGTAAGCGACGCCGATACCCCGGAGGAAAAGGCGCTTGCGGCGGTTCCTAAGGAAGACAGGCTTAACGCCACATACATCGCCTTCGCCAATTCCCTGCTTACCGTGGAACTGTACGACGACGCGTTCAACCTAAACCTGACGTCGTCCGCCTCCCACGAAGGGGCGGAATCCGCGCTGGAGAGAGTTGGAGACGGGCAGTACAGGCTTTCCGTAAACTTCACGGCGATAGACCTGCAAATAACGGCTTATATAACGCTGAACGACAGCGGCATAACCGGGGAAGTGCCGGACGGCGCTATCACCGGCCCCGGCGCGGCAAACATGGCTTCGATTATTCTGATGCCGTTCCTCGGGGCTTCCGGCGGCGTAGTGCAGCTGTATGACCCCGTGTTGGGCCGGTATGACCAAAAAATCGCAAAACCGATGATCCCCGGATATATCTTCGTACCGGATGGTTCCGGCGGGCTGATACGCTTCAAAGAAAATTCCGTTGAGATAAACAAGTACGTGGGCAGCGTTTACGGCGTCAACCCCGCCGAGGCGATGTTCTACTACGACGAAGAGGCTTATGACGTGGCCGCGAAGGAACCGCTGATGCCGGTCTTCGGTGTCGCGCACGGAGACCGCCAGGCCGCCTTCGCCGCGTGGGCGACGGACGGCGCGGAGCAT
>JAISVU010000223.1 GCA_031271375.1 Clostridiales bacterium
ATCCGTTGCCTGTCCTATGCCTCCCGCAAGATAAACCGCTTCCAAATCCGAAGGTTCAAGGCCGCTTGACTTTATTAAAATCTCCAATCCCGACCTAATTGCCGACTTTGCCAGCTGCAAGGCGCGGATTTGCTTTTGGGTAAGAAGCGATTCCCCGGATAATAAGCCGGTTCCATCCATAATCCCATCCCTGATTAAACCGGCAAGGCAGGATATAACATCCGAAGCGCCTCTGTTCTGATCGCTTTCAAAGGCCGGACCCGCCGCCGCTGACGCGACGGACAGTTCGCCCCGGTTATATAGAGCCATCTCACCGTTGGTCCCCAAATCAATCAAAAGAAAACGATCCTTCCCCATTGCCCGGGTAAGGATCAGCCCTGCCGTTATGTCCCCGCCTATAAAAGCGGCCAGCCAAGGCAAGACTCTAACATCACAGTTTAAACCGGCCGCTTTAAAAACATAGCCGCTGTCATAAACTCCCGCCGTTTTAAACTCCGGCTTAAAAGGATAGGCGCCAAGGCTTTCGCAGCTCAATCCAAGCAAAAGATAGATCATCGCGGTGTTCCCGGCTATCGTTATGCCCTTAACTTCATCATTACTAACGCCGCCGGATTTTATAATACCTTTTATTCCGTCGCCCAGGCTTTCTTTGATTAATCCGCTCAGTTCATCAAGCCGACCGTTATTCGCGGCGTCGATACGGGAAATAACATCAGGGCCGAAAGGTTTTTGAGGGTTAATAAAACTGTGTCTGGCGATGATAGTTCCTTTTAATAAATCAACCAGCGCAAGCACTATGTTTGTCGTTCCTATATCCATGGCGACGCCGAACCCCTCTCTGGCTTCAACGGAAAACCCGGACGCCGTGAAGGTTTCCAAAATCGGCATACTTAAGCATTTACCGCAGCTAAGACAGTCTCTTGAACAGTAATTCTTCATTTATTGGCCATAAAACTGATCTCACACATCCAAATTCCGCGCGGACGCCGCGTACTCCTCGATAAACTCCCGCCTCGGCTCAACTTCGTCTCCCATCAAACGGGTAAAGATATCGTCGGCCTCGATTGAGTTCTCGATGCTGACTTTCTTGAGCACGCGCCGCTCAGGGTCCATTGTTGTTTCCCAAAGCTGCTCCGGGTCCATCTCTCCCAAGCCTTTATACCTCTGAACGCTGGGTTTGGCGTCGGGGCCAAGTTCTTCGATTATCGAATCATACTGCTTTTCGCTGTAGGCGTAGTATTCTTTGCGGGAATGCTCAACCTTGAACAGCGGCGGCAGGGCGATATATACATGCCCCTCGCTTATAAGCTCCTTCATAAACCTATAGAAAAAGGTCAGAAGCAGCGTTCTTATATGCTCCCCGTCAACGTCGGCGTCGGACATTATAATAATCTTGTGGTACCTTAATTTGCCGATATCGAAGTCGTCTTTAATCCCGGCGCCTATAGCGGTTATCATCGCGCGTATCTCATTGTTCTGAAGGATTTTGTCAAACCTCGCCTTTTCCACGTTAAGAATCTTTCCGCGCAGCCCCAAAACGGCCTGTGTCTTTGACGTCCTCGCCCCAATGGCCGACCCTCCGGCCGAGTCTCCCTCAACAAGGAATATTTCGCAGAGGCTTGGGTCTTTTTCGGTGCAGTCCGCCAGCTTTCCCGGCAGCTTCGCCCCTTCAAGGGCGGTCTTGCGCACGGCTTCCCTGGCCTTCTTCGCGGCTTCCCTCGCCCGGGCCGCCATTACGGATTTCTCGACAATGCTCTTGCCTACTTGCGGGTTTTCTTCCAAAAAATATTTGAAATACTCGTTCATAACGGCTTCCACAGCCGTTCTGGCCTTTGAGTTGCCCAGCTTCCCTTTGGTTTGGCTCTCGAACTGGGGATCTACGACCTTTATGCTGACGACGGCGGTCAAACCCTCGCGCACGTCCTCCCCGCTTAAGTTCTTCTCATTCTCCTTTATAAGCCCGAACTTGCGGCCGTAATCGTTAATCGTCTTCGTCAATCCCGCCCGGAACCCGGCCAGATGCGTGCCGCCGTCGGCGGTGTTAATATTATTGACAAAGGTATAGGTATTTTCAATAAACCCGTCGTTATACTGGAGGGATATCTCCACATGGATATCCTCCCTGTCCGCTTCGGCGTAGAACACCTTGTCGGACACCGGGCCTTTATTCTTGTTCACATGGGATACAAACTCCGAAATACCGCCCTCGTAAAGATACGTCCGGCTCTGTTCCATGCCCTCTCTCTTATCCGTCAGCACGATCTTCAAGCCCTTTGTAAGGAAGGCCGTCTCCTGCACGCGTTGTTTAAGCACGGCAAAATCAAAGGCCGTCTCCTCAAAGACCTCCGGGTCGGGCACAAAGTAAACGTCGGTTCCCGTCTCATCCGTCGTGCCGATTTCCTTTAACGGGGATACAACGTCGCCCCGGGAAAAGCGCAGCTCATAGAGCTTGCCCTCGGTGCTTATCCTGACGTTAAGCTCCTTTGACAGCGCGTTGACGACAGAGGCCCCGACGCCGTGAAGCCCGCCGGATACCTTGTACCCCGAATGCTCCCCGCCGAATTTGCCCCCGGCGTGAAGCGTCGTAAACACCAGCTCCGCCGCCGATACGCCTTTTTCACGGTGCACGCCGACGGGGATACCCCTGCCGTTGTCCTTCACGGATATTGCGTCGCCGGGATGAATGGTTATGTCTATCTCGTCGCAAGCCCCCGCAAGGGCCTCGTCCACCGCGTTATCCACTATCTCGTACACTAAATGATGCAGCCCTCGTATGTCCGTGGAGCCTATATACATTCCCGGGCGCTTCCTGACAGGGTCAAGCCCTTCCAGCACCTCTATCTGATCTTGGGTATAAAGATTTTCTTCCGGTTTA
>JAISVU010000281.1 GCA_031271375.1 Clostridiales bacterium
TCACCGCGTGGCTGCGTTCGCCTGAAAAAACCCGCGCGCTGCGCGAGAGCCGCTGTTCCTCTGAGTATCTTCCAGATATCAGGTTGACCGAAGATATATCCATCACATCGGAAATGGCAGAAACCGCCGGGGTCGACATCGTCGTCTTCGCGGCGGGGGCCGCCTCTGTCCGCACTGTGGCTGCCGCGTACCGATCTTTTTATAAACCGGGGCAAATACTCCTCAGCGTCTCAAAGGGCCTGGAGCCGGGGACCAATCTGCGTCTGTCTGAGGTTATCGCGTCCGTTATACCCGAGGCGCGTATCGCGGCCTTTTCCGGGCCCTGTCACGCAGAGGAGCTGTCTAAAGGCCTGCCTTCCACATATGTCGCCTCATCCAATGAACCCGGCGTCGCCGAGGCCGTGCAGGACGCTTTTATGTCGCCCGAGTTCCGTGTGTACACCAATCCCGATATAATAGGCGTAGAGCTGGGCGGGGCGTTGAAAAACGTCATCGCAATAGCCACCGGTATCAGCGACGGCCTGGGCAACGGCGATAATATACGCGCCGCGATAATGACCAGGGGCATCGTCGAGATTGCCCGCCTGGGCCTCGCGATGGGCGCGAGGGCCGAAACCTTCGGCGGCCTCACCGGCATAGGCGACCTTATCGCCACCTGCACCAGCGCCCATTCCCGCAACCGTCGCGCCGGGTTTTATATCGGCCAGGGAAAGAGCTTGGAACAAGCCCTTAACGAGGTTCATATGCTGGTAGAGGGTGTCCACACCGCGAAAACGGCCCTGGCCCTGGCACGGCAGTTAGGGGTTCCGATGCCGATAACAAACGAGGTCAATAATGTCCTGTTCGAGGGCAAGGATCCGGGGCTTACCGTGCAGTCGCTGATGGAGAGGGACAGGAAGTCGGAGTATATCGAGGGGTGAGTATATGGATTCAAGGATTATAAACGAATTGGAGCTTCTTGCCGATGTGCGCGGATTAATTAATGAATGAGTGAGTGAGGTTATCGTAATGACGCCTTTAAACCCGTTGCTGTATCCCGCGATCTTTTTCCGCAAATCCACTAGGAGCTATGGAGACAGCGCCGTCCCAGAAGGCAAGCTGGACGCGCTTAAAACGTTCATACCGGGGGCCGTTCCGCTGCTGCCTGGCAAAAAAGCCGCCTTCGATATCCATCCCCACAAAGGCGCGGCGATGAAGATAGCGGCCTACGCGGAGAATGACGCCGCCTCGTTCATCAACATGGCCTTCATGCTGCAGCAGATGGATTTATTCCTTCAGGCAAACGGCGTTGGCGCGTTATGGAGCGCGATGACAAGGGCGGCCGAAAAACAGCGTCAAGGGCTTGCGTTTGGGATTTGCTTAATCTTTGGGATGGCTAAGGAAAGCCCGGTGCGTTCCGATATAAGCCAGTTTAACCGCAAGCAGCCTGCCGATATAGCGAACGAGCCGGGCAATCCGGCGATAGCGGCCGTGCGGCTTGCCCCCAGCGCACGCAACAGGCAGCCCTGGTATCTGATGTGCGGCAAAAACACGATAGGCTTCTATTGCAAGAAGGGCGGATTCTTAGACAATACTTTATTGAAGGGTCTAAACTGGTTCGATATGGGTATTGCAATCTGTCACGCTGTCTTGGCCCTGCAAAAGGAAGGTTTAACGCCTAACGCCTCGGTTAAAACGGACGCGCCGGATAAAGAGGGGTTCACATATTGCGTGAGTGTGCAGTATTAAGGCGGGGAAGGAGGATTTGAATGCCGATAAGACAGTATCCGGTGTTATTATCCGCAAAGGCGTTAAGTGATTTCAAACTGGAATTAGACTATAATAACGGCGATAAACGAATCTACAACTTCAAGCCGAACCTTACCCACCCGTTCTACAAAGAATTATCTATCCCCTCGCTGTTTAAAAGCGTTCAAGTCATCGACGGCGAGATATGCTGGCCCACGGGCCAAGACTTTTGCCCTCACACCTTGTACGATGACAGCATACTTTTGTCAAACTAATCAAAAAGGAGCTAATTATGGAATTCGATAAGCAATATGTATTGCAGCTGGTTCAGAACCTTCTGACCACCCACAGCCCCACCGGATTCACGGACGCGGTGATGGAGAAGGCCGCCCTGTACGCGTCGCAGCTGGGCTACCATATGGAGCGCGACCGCAAAGGCACCGGGTTCATCCGCGTCAAAGGCTGGGATTCCAGCGAGGCTGTAGGCGTCTGCGCCCACACGGATACGCTGGGCCTTATGGTCGCGGCGATAAACCCCTCCGGCACTCTCGGCCTTACGAATGTCGGCGGAATGCTTATCCCCACCGTTGACGGCGAATATTGCACCGTCTTCACCCGGGATGGCAGGACATATTCTGGAACCGTGCTGTGCAACAGCCCTTCCGTCCACGTATACGAGGACGCCCGCTCCAAAGAGCGTAAGATCGAGAATATGGAGGTGCGCCTGGACGAAGTTGTGAAGTCCAAAGAAGACGCGGAAAAGCTGGGCATATCCGCCGGCGATTTCGTCTGCATCGACACAAAGACCCAGGCGACGCCTTCGGGCTTCATCAAATCCCGCTTCCTGGACGACAAGCTGGGCGTCGGCGTGATCTTCGGCCTGCTTAAATACTGGAAGGACAACCGCGTGAAACCCCGCAGGGACGTTATCTTCTACATAACGGTCTTTGAGGAAATCGGGTACGGGATGACCGGCACGTTCGACTATGTCACCGAGATGATCGGCGTGGATATGGGATGCATAGGCCCCGGCTTATCCGGCACCGAGTACGACGTGTGCATATGCGCGAAGGACGCGGGCGGGCCTTATGACTACAGACTGACGACGGAGCTGATACGCCTCGCGAAGGACAACAAGCTGGATTACGCGGTGGATGTCTTCAAGTTCTATTCCTCTGACGTTACCACGGCCCTCCGCACCGGCGGCGACCTGCGCGGAGCTTTGATAGGCCCGGGCGTCCATGCCAGCCACGGGATGGAGCGTTCGCATTACAACGGCGTGCTCAACACAATGAGGCTGCTTGCGGCTTATTTATAATTATTTGTCACGCTTGTAACACATTTACATGCCCTCTCATATTATAGTCCTAGAAGTGTACAACTTCTATAACCTATAATGAAAGGGTGAAAAAAATGGAATGCGGATTATTGGAAGATATGTGTCGCCATATAGGTCAGACATGTACAATCTTCACAACCAGCGGGGGTCTGTCCGGCGGCGGCTTTACGGGAGTTCTTATATCAGTTGACAGATGCGCCTGCCGTCTTATTTGCGATATCGGCGCACCTCCCGCTTGCCCGGTCGGTTCAGCCTGTAGCGGCGGTTATACGCCTCTTGGCTTCCGCGACGGTCTTGGCGACAACGCCGGATGCGGTCAAAGCTACGGCAACCCGCTCGGCAGCGTAACGGTCATTCCTATGGCCTGCATCGCCGCGTTCACGCATCACGCCATCTAAAGCGATTCCTAATTTACCGGTATGAACTAAAAAAACACCCCGGAAAAATTTAGGATTGCTATAATACTAACGATAAAAGGCCCCTTAGGGGGCCTCAAGTTATGTTATGGTCAGTATTCCGACGCCTTAAAGTTATACAGCGGCTTTATATTATCTACAACCTCCACGGTATCGCCGATATTTTCGATAATTTCAGCCATCGGCTTATACGCCATCGGCGATTCGTCGATCGTGCTTTTATTAACGGTTGTTGAATAAATGCCGTCCATAGACCGCTCGAACTCCGCAAGCGTTATACTGGCTTTAGCCGCGGACCGGCTCATCAGGCGGCCAGCCCCGTGAGGCGCGGAACAGTTCCAGTCTGGATTGCCCTTGCCTACGCAAATAAGGCTGCCGTCACGCATGTTGATGGGAATCAGCACACGCTCGCCCGCCTTCGCGGAGATCGCGCCTTTACGGAGTATCATGCTGTCTGTGTCGATATAGTTGTGGACGGTCGTGAAGCTGTCGGCAACGGTGAAATCCATACGCTTAACGATTTCGCGTATGATCGCCTGCCTGTTCAGCTCGGCGTAACGCTGCACTATCGCCATATCGTGCAGGTAATGGTCGAATAATGCGCCGTCCACATAGGCAAGGTTTTTGTCTATCTTTGGAACGCCCAGCTTCTTCAGCTCCGTTTGGATTTCAGCCTCACGGCCCTGCGCCTTGAGATCCGCTATAAGCGCGCTTACAGTTTTAGAACGGTCTTTCAAGTTCCGCGCCGCCGTGTTCTGGTAATGCTCGGCCACTTGCTTGCCTAGGTAGCGGCTGCCGGAATGCGCGACCAGGTATATCCGGCCCGCGCCGTCCCGCGAAAGCTCTATAAAGTGGTTCCCGCCGCCCAGCGTGCCCATACTCAGCTCGGCGCGGTTCATGTCGATGTGTTTCACGCACTTGAGTTTTTCCAGATCCAGCCCCTTCATATACGGATGCTTCGTTTTACGGATGTCAAAGCCCGCCGGGATATGGGCGTGGATAACGCCGTCCAATTTGCTCGGCTCAACATGTTCATCCGCGAGCATAACCGTTTCCATCCCGCAGCCGATATCCACTCCCACCAAGTTTGGGACAATCTTGTCCGTTACCGTCATCGTCGTGCCAATCGTGCAGCCCGCGCCGGCGTGGGTATCCGGCATAATGCGGATTTTACTGTCCTTAACGAACTCCTGGTTAAGGAGGTTTATAATCTGCGAAATGGCTTCGCTCTCCACGTTGTCGGTAAAAACCACAGCGGTGTTGTATTTTCCCCGCAGCTCAATCATGGCAGGCCTCCATTAACCATTTGACTTCCCTCCGCTTCAATAGTATAATCATATGACAATGAAACTGCGCCGTCAAACAGAACTTCTTCGCAGGCATCCCCTGATCGAGGTATTAAGGACGAATAAAGGAAACCCCAGGACCCTCATTTTAATGGAGCCGCTCTGGGGCATTCCGCATAACCTGATTGCGCCGTTCGCGACGCTGTATATGTACGCCCAGGGCATAACGGATGTG
Organism: Clostridiales bacterium; assembly: GCA_031271375.1. Taxonomy (GTDB): domain Bacteria; phylum Bacillota; class Clostridia; order Lachnospirales; family WRAX01; genus JAISVU01. The sequence continues at coordinate 5,005 of JAISVU010000281.1, forward strand.
CAGATAGGGCTGATACTGTCCGCCGCCATGGTCGTTCAGGTCGTTTTTTCGTTCTTAGGCGGTATCATCACCGATAAGCTGGGGCGCAAGTTCGCCACTGTAATGGGGGATTTCTTCGGCTGGAGCATTGCTTGTTTGGTATGGGCCGTGTCCGACAATTTTTGGTTGTTTCTCATCGCCGTTTTATTAAACAGCTTTGAACAGATAAACCAAACAGCCTGGTATTGCCTGCTGATAGAAGACGCGAACCCCAAGAGCCTTGTTGGGATATATACATGGGCGAGTATCGGCGGGCTTGTAGCGGTCTTTTTCGCCCCCATTTCGGGGCTGTTAATAAGCCGCTTCTCCGTAATTCCGGTGGTTCGCGTGCTGTACTGCGTCTTCGCGGCGAACATGCTGATAAAAGCTGTCATAACCTACTTTAAATGTAATGAGACAAGACAGGGAAAGCTGCGAAAAGAGGCGACAAAAGGCATGCTGCCCTTGCAAATGCTGTTGGAATACAGGGAGCTCATCCCTAAAATCCTTAAAAACAAAGAAATACTGAAGGTGCTGTCCTTCTCGGTGATCTTACATATAACCAACCTGATTAACGGCAGCTTCTTCAGCTTATATGTGACGCAGCGCTTGGGAGTAACGGAACGCTACCTTGCCTTTTTTCCTATACTCAACGCCGTCGTGATGCTGATTTTTATGTTCGGGATACAGCACCGCCTGGAATCCATAAAGTCCAATATGGGAAGGTTCAGGATTCCCTTATGGGCGGGGTTATCGCTATACGCCGCGATGCAGATACTGCTGATTTTCACCCCCGCCGAGGGCCTGCCCTTTATTACCGTGTATGTCTTTATTACGGCGGTGGCTAACGCGTTAGTAATGCCGAGGAAGGACGCGCTGCTTCAGCTGAACATAGACCCTAAGGAACGTGCGCGCATAAACGCCCTTATTATATGCTTTACGATCGCCTTTTCTTCCCCGTTCGGCT
>JAISVU010000289.1 GCA_031271375.1 Clostridiales bacterium
ATATCACGCCCGACATGGGAGGCGAAGGCGTGGCCCGCCTCATGGGTAAGCACGTCTATGTCGCCGGACGTGCCGTTAAAGTTGGCGAATATGAAAGGGGATTTGTACGCGGGTATCGTAGCGCAGTAGCCCCCCGCCGCCTTGCCGGGCCGGGACAGCACGTCGAAGAGGCCGTTTTTCAGCATGAAATCAATAAACTCAGCCGTTTCCCCCGACAGCTCATGGTACATCTTCTTTCCGTGAGCGAATATCTCCTCGGGCGTTCCCGTGGGCTTCGGCGTCCCGTCGGGGAATGTAAAAGCGTCGTCGTACACGCGGATGGAGTCAACGCCGATGCGCCTGGCCTGCTCAGCCTTTAGCCTGCTCGCCAAGGGCACGATGTGCTTTGCGACGGCGTCCCGGAATTTGGCCACGGCCTCCCGGTCGTAGCCGTTGCGCCGCATACGGTAATATCCTAGCTCGACAAAGTTCTCATAACCCAGTTTCCCGGCAATGCCCGTCCTTATCTTGACAAGCTCGCCATAGAGGCTGTCAAGGCGCTCGGAATTTCCCATATACCACGCCGCAGCCGACCGCATGGCGGCTTCCCGCTCCGCCCTGTCGGGTCTTTCATAATACGGCCGCATCTGCGCCAACGTCAGCTTCTTGCCGTCATAATCAATCTGGGCTGAGGCGATGAGCTTGTCATATTCCGTGACCAGTTTGTTCTCTTTCTGCAAATCCTCAATAATCGCCGGTTTGAATGTCTTCAGCGTCAGCTCGGCGTTGTCGAACATCAAAGAACCCCACCGCGCCTCCAAGTCGTTCCTGTAGGGGGACGTCAGCAGCGCTTTCGTGAACTCCTGCATGACCTCGGCAAGTTTAGGCATTGTTTCGTCTATGTACGCCTTTTCAGCCTCGAAAAACTCGTCCGCAGTGTTAAGCGAATTGCGGATCATAGCGATAGTGAACGCCGATTCGATATTCTGGGAATATTCGTCATATTCCCTATAAACGTCCAGACATTCATCCAGGCTTTCCGCGGCTTTAAAGCGGGTCAGAAGCGAAGCAAACCTCTCGTTAACCCGCTCGTAATCAGGCCTCTCATAAGGCATCTCCGAAAATTTCATGTTACGCCGTCCTTCCTTGAATAGCAGATTTTCAACTATTGTATCACATGCGGCAATTATTTCAATATCAGCGGCATTAAAGTATCATATAAACCAACCGAAAGGAGGCTGGCTCTAATGCTTCGCTTCCGCGCGGTACCCGCTTGGCGTCCGGTTCATATGCCGCTTGAAGGCGTTTTGAAAATGGCTTTGGGAGGAAAAGCCCAGGTAGTCCGCGATACTTGAAAGGGATTTGTCCGTATTTACCAGAAGGCTTTTGGCTCTCCGCATTTTCTCGTTAAATACAAAGTCGCTCAGCGATTTGCCTGTATCCGCCTTGAATTGGGCGCTAAGGCTGTTCCGGTGTAAAGAAAAACGCTTTGCAAGCGCCTCGCAGGAAAGATTCCCTGAAATATTTCTGCGGATATAAGTTATCACCGAAGCGACTAGCGGATTTAATGTCGTTTGCCGCCCCGTCTCGAAAACACGGGCGGCAAAATCCATTGCCATCTCGTAACTGAGCCGCAGCAGCGCCTCAACGGAAAATAGCTCCTCACAACGGCGTATATACATATCGCTTAGCGTAAAAGCCTCGTCTTCATATAAACCGCCGTCCATCGCGGCGCGGGAGACCAGTGTGGCCGCGACTATGAACAGGTTTTTCTGCTGCCTTACCTGCTCCTTGGAGAGCACGCCCGCCGCGCCATGGATGCGGGATGACAGGAAGCGCTTAAGGCCGCCGGTATCGCCCTCCCGAACAAAGTTAAGCATCTCCCGCTCATACGCCCGCGTATAATGCGGCGAAGCGCCTTCGTCTTCCTGAGCCTCCGGCCCGCCGGGGCGCTCGGTTATTGTTTTTATGCCGTTTATTTGCAAATGCGCGGTGATTTCGCTAATATCCTTCTTTTCTCCGTTGAAATAGAAGTTTATCAAAAGCAGCATATGAAGGAAGTTCTCCGGCGTGAACTTGGGTATGTGCCGCATCGCGGCAAGCACATCGTCAAAATCCAGCGGCGGAAGCCCAAGCGCAAAGGCATAATTGCGCTTTTCCTGCGGCGTAAAGTCGGTCTGGCCTATCGGCCCTATTATGACGGCCATTTCCCCATGCCTGACGCTTCCGTAGAACTGGGAAAAGGGGGTGCCGCAATAATTGACGGGATCGTCTTTTCCCAGTAATAATTCCTCATACGGCCGGACCGGATCAACAGGCATGTTCTCCAAGCCATATGACTTCACATGGCGGTTATGCTGATAAACGCGAATGGGAATAGCGGATATTCCGGCAATGCAAGCCGCCGCAAAATGAACGTCAGATTGATCCATGCCCGCTCATCCTCTCCTATCGAGATATATACACTATACCAAATTTTGTGCGGATATGTAAGATATCACTGCGAATTTACAAGATTCAAGCGAAGGCTTTTGTTAAACTTATAATAAACTCTCACAGGCGAAAAGGGAGGCCGCGCCAATGAATCTAAAAATGTTTGACAGTCCGCGCCTCATGTCCCGGGTTAAAGACGGCGATGTGCGGAAAAGCGAGAGGTGGCTGGGGTATTTGCTTGGCCCGGTTGGGGCGCTGCTGCTTAACGCGGTGCTGTCCTCGTACCTGAACGTGTATTACACCGACGTGCTGGGGCTCACATCTCTGTGGGGCGGCGCTTTTCTTGTGGCGTTCCCGATAGCCTCAAAAATCATAGACGCCATTACAAACGTCATAATGGGTTATATCATTGACCGCACGAAATCCAAGGAGGGCAAAGCCCGGCCGTGGCTGTTTCTGTCCGCGCCGCTTCTTGCCGTTACGGGCGTTCTGCTGTTCACGGTGCCGGGCGGGAGCGGCACCGCGCAGGCCGTATGGGTGATGATATCATATAACCTGTTCTACTCCTTCGCATACACTATCTTCAACATGAGCCATGGCCTGATGGTTCCGCTGTCCACGCGCGATATCGCCCAGCGCGGCAAGCTCTCCGTGTTTAACCAGATTGCAACTATTATGATGGCGGGTATTGTCGTGGCTCTCCTTTTCCCGATGCTTATTATGCCCGCGCTTGGCATCGACAAAGGCTTGTGGATAACGGTGATGAGCATCCTGTCCATCATAGCCCTTCCCCTTACGCTGATCGAATACTATTTCACCAAGGAGCGCATAACAGAGGAATCCAACCTTGAGGAGCAGGCGAAAATCCCGTATCTCAAGCAGCTGAAGGCCGTATTTACCAACAAATACATGATAATCATCTATGCTTATTTCCTTATACATACTATCGGCATGTCTATTAAGAACCTGGGGCTGGTGTATTACTGCAATTATGTGCTGGGCACATACAACGACGGGGTTACGCAAACCATGGTCTCGGCCATCGGCGGCATCCCAATGGGCATCGGCATATTCGCGATATGGCCGCTGGCAAAAAAGTTCGGCAAGCGCAACGTTACGCTTATTGGCTTTATACTGTACGCCCTGGGCAGCGGAATATGCTGGATGTTCCCGACAAGTATGCCCGTGGTGTTGGCGGGTCAGTTTATCAAGAACATAGGCGGGCTGCCCAGCTCTTATGTGTTTATGGCGCTGTTCGCCGACACTCTTGACGATGTGGAGTGGCGGAGCGGTTTCCGGAGCGACGGGCTGGCAATGTCGATATACAACGTCATAGCGGTGGCGATGGTGGGCATTTGCACCGGCGTCTTCAACGGACTGCTGGCGGGAGCTGGCTATGTCGCGCCGTATACGGACGCGGCGGGCCGGTTGATAGCGGAGCAAAGCGATCAGGTACGGAGTGTTATAACTTTCGCGTTTGTGGGTTTGGAAACCTTTACCGGGGTTATCCTTGCCCTGCTGCTTATATTCTTTACGGTCGAGAGGGGTTTGGATAAAAAACAGGCGGAGATAAAGGCGAGGAGGCTTTCGGCGTGACGCTTAAAGAGAAAATACGCCTGTGCGAGGGCGAGAACTTTTGGGAGACAAAAACCTTCCCCGAAGATGGCGTTCCGTCCGCGTTCATGTGCGACGGGCCTCACGGCCTGCGCAAGCAGGAGAACCAGTCGGACCATCTTGGGGTGAACAAATCCCGCCCGGCCACATGCTT
>JAISVU010000320.1 GCA_031271375.1 Clostridiales bacterium
GATCCCGGTGTTCCCCGGGCCTAACAGCGAGTATGACACGATGACCCGGTTTGACAAGGCCGGGGCCGAGACGGAATTTTTCGTCATCCGCAACCTTACCCTGAACGACCTACGTGAGACCGTGAAGGCTCTCTCGGAACGGATAAGCCGCGCAAACATTATAGCGCTACCCGGCGGCTTCTCGGCGGGGGATGAACCGGACGGCAGCGGGAAGTATATCGCCAGCCTATTCCGTTCGGAGCGTATTAAAGAGAGCGTGGCCGGATTTTTAGACAGGCGCGGCGGACTGATGCTGGGTATCTGCAACGGCTTTCAGGCGCTGATTAAGCTGGGCCTTCTGCCCTACGGGGAGATACGGGAACAGACTGAGGATTCCCCTACCCTGACCCGCAATATAATAGGCCGCCACGCCAGCTTCATCGCGCAGACAAAGGTTACGTCCAACCTTTCTCCCTGGTTTGCATTAACCGATCCGGGCGAAGTGTATAATATGCCTATATCCCACGGGGAGGGGCGGTTCACGGCGCGGGAGGATGAGATAAAGGCCCTCGCGGCTAAGGGCCAGATCGCGGCGCAATATGTGGATTTGGACGGCAAACCGACGATGGACGCGCGGTATAACCCCAACGGCTCCGCGTGGGCAGTGGAAGCCCTTACCAGCCCGGACGGGCGGATTCTGGGCAAGATGGGGCATTCGGAGCGGATATCCGACGGGATTTACAAGAATGTGCCGGGGGTTTATGACCAAAGGATTTTTGAGGCTTCTGTAAGGTATTTTAATCATTAAAAGGAGGAACGCCGGTGAGCAAAGCCTATCAAAAAGCCGGGGTTGACGTTGAAGCCGGGTACCGGGCCGTCGAGCTGATCAAGGCCCACGCGGCACGGACTGTGCGGGACGGTGTTTTAGGCGGCGTGGGCGGGTTCGGCGGGATGTTCAGCTTAAAATCCATCAAATCGATGGACGACCCGGTGATGGTAAGCGGAACGGACGGGGTCGGGACAAAGCTGGTGCTGGCGTTTCTGCTGGATAAACATGACACGGTCGGGGTAGACTGCGTTGCGATGTGCGTCAACGATATCGTCTGCGCGGGGGCGGAGCCCCTGTTCTTCCTGGATTATATAGCCTGCGGTAAAAACAATCCCGAAAAGATAGGGCAGATCGTCAAAGGCGTCGCCGAGGGCTGCGTTCAAGCCGGGGCGGCCCTTGTGGGCGGCGAAACGGCGGAGCATCCCGGGATGATGCCCGAGGACGAATATGACCTGGCAGGCTTCGCCGCCGGGGTTGCCGATAGGAAGAATATAATAGACGGCCGCGCAACAGAACCTGGGGACGTCCTTCTGGGTTTGGCTTCCAGCGGGCTGCACTCCAACGGCTTCTCGCTGGCGCGCAAGGTTTTAGGGATAAATCCCGGCAATGCGCGTGAATACAAAGAACTCCTGACGCCGACGCGGATTTATGTTAAATCCGTTCTGGAGCTGATAAGACGTGTAAGAGTCAAGGGTATAGCCCATATCACCGGCGGCGGCTTTTACGAGAATATCCCCAGGATGTTCCCCGAGGGGATAACAGGGCTGATAGACGAGCGGTCATTCCATACCCCTGCTGTGTTCGATATGATCGGCGACCGCGGTAATATCGGGAAAGAGGATATGTTCGGCACGTTTAACATGGGGGTAGGGATGGTTATATGCGTTGCGCCAAACGACGCAGTTAAGGCGCGGAACGTACTGGAATCGGCGGGTGAAACGGTATATGATATGGGAAAAACGATAAGCAGGCCGGGGCCGGCGGGCATATGCTTCGTATAGCGGTTCTTTGTTCCGGCGGCGGAACAAATCTTCAAGCGCTGCTTGACGCGGGGCTGGATGCCAAAATCGCTCTTGTCATTGCATCAAGGCCAGACGCATACGCGTTGGTCAGAGCGGCGTCGAGAGGAATCCCGGCGGTCTGCGAGCCTAAGAAGCTGTATAAAACGCCCGGGGCATATGAAGACCGGCTGATATCGTTGATTAATGACTTTGATATAGATTTAATCGTGCTAGCGGGGTTTATGATAATACTGGACAACCGCTTTACCCAAGCCTTTGAGGGCAGGATAATTAATATACATCCGTCGCTGATTCCGGATTTCTGCGGGAAGGGTTTTTATGGCATAAAGGTACATGAAGCCGTGCTGGAAGCGGGTGTAAACATAACGGGAGCCACCGTGCATTATGTGACGGAAGCTGTTGACGGCGGGCCGGTTATACTCCAGAAGACCGTAGCGGTTCGGGAAGGGGATACGCCGCTTACGCTGCAAAAGCGGGTGATGGAAGAAGCGGAGCGTATTATTCTGCCGCAGGCTGTGCGGCTTGTCTGCGGTGAGTTGACAAAAAGATCAAAAGATAATATTTAACCACAAAGGACACAAATAAACACAAAGAAAATCATTTAAAAGAACCTGAAACGAAAGGGTCAAGGGACGGATGTCCCTTGCGGGGGTTTGGGGGCGGAGCCCTCAAGGTCTTAGGGAAAGCTAATGAAAATCTTAATAGTAGGCGGCGGCGGCAGGGAACACGCCCTGGCGTGGCGGATAGCGAACAACCCCAGCGGAACACGGCACAAGATATATTGCGCGCCGGGGAACGCAGGGATGACGGGGGTTGCGGAGCCGGTAGCGATACAAGCGACAGATGTGGAAGGTCTGTGCGCATTCGCGAAGCGCGAGAGAATAGAATATACGATAGTTGGCATGGACGCGCCGCTGGCGCTGGGGCTGGCGGATCGGTTCGCCAGTGAAGGGCTGGATGTGTTCGGCCCGAAAAAGGCTGCCGCTATGCTGGAATCCAGTAAGGCCTACGCTAAGCGGTTTATGAAAAAATACGGAATCCCCACCGCCGAATACGCAATTTTTGATACATATGAAGCCGCGTCAGAGTATATTAGGAAAAGCCCAATGCCTATAGTCGTGAAAGCCGATGGGCTTGCTTTTGGCAAAGGCGCGCTTGTTTGCAAGACGCAGGAAGAGGCGGAAGCAGCGCTGCGGGGGATAATGATTGACAAGCAATTTGGGGAATCCGGGAACCGAGTGGTCATAGAGAAATTCCTGACAGGTAAAGAAACCTCAATTATGACCTTCTGCGACGGAGAGCATATAGTTCCGATGGTATCGGCAAAGGATTATAAAAACGCCTTTGACGGCGATATCGGCCCCAACACCGGAGGCATGGGCGCGGTATCTCCCAGTCCTTATTATACAGAAAACGACGCAATGCGCTTTGAGCATGAGATAATGCTCCCCACGCTCAAGGGTATTAAGGCGGAGGGCCTGGATTATGTGGGATTTTTATACTTTGGGCTAATGCTGACGGATAAAGGCCCTTATGTTATTGAGTATAACGCGCGGTTCGGCGACCCTGAAGCCCAAGCCGTTTTACCTAGATTAAAGACAGATTTACTAGAAATATGCAAAGCGTGCAACCATAAATCTATTGACAAAGTTGATATTAGATGGGATAATAAAGAATCTGCCTGTATATGTCTGGTCTCCGAGGGATACCCGTTAAAGTATGAAACCGGCTTTACTATCGAAGGATTAGACCGCTTACAGAAAGAACATAATGATGCGCTGGTCTTTTTCGCAGGGGTTAGGGCCGGGGATAACGGGTTTGAGACGGATGGAGGCAGGGTTATCGGCATAACTTGCCTGGACGGCGAGGGCTTGGCTGCGCGGAAGGCTTATGAAGCCGCAAGCGTCCTGTCATTTGCCGGTATGCGGTATAGAACCGATATCGGCCCGGTTTAAAGATTGAAACGGAGGCGGTTTTGATGATGCTTGGCGGCGTTTACTCGCAGAACGATATACTGGGGCTCGCAATGCAGGCCGCGTCAGTCCGGGACTCGGTTCACGCGAATAACATCGCGAATAACGACACCGTGGGCTACAAAAAATACGCGGTGGCGTTTGAAGACCGGCTCCAGGCGGCGATTAACGATTACAAAAGGACGGGAACGCTGGATCTTTCGGCGTCTGTTCCAATGGTGCACCGCATCGAAACGAACCTTAGCAACCGCCTAGACGGCAACAATGTGGACATTAACGAGGAAAGCGCGGCGGCTTACCTAAACTCGATCAAGTATGATATGCTTGCGGATTCGGTGATCGCCAATTACCGGCAGATAAAAATGGTCTTTGATATGAGATAAGGAGGCGGTTGTATGTCGTTTTTCAACTCAATAAATATAGCGGGAACCGCACTAACGGCCCAGCAGCTGCGTTTAGACGTACTTTCGCAGAACATGGCCAACGCGGACACAACGCGGACGGCAGAGGGCGGGCCTTACAGGCGCAAGGCCGTCTTGTTCCAGGAACGGACGAACACGCCGTTTATGACGGCTCTGAACGCGTCCAGAAATAGATCGGCCGCGTCAAGCTCCAACTTCTCCTTTGGCGGCGGGGTGAGGGTATCCGAGATCGCCATTGACGAAACCCCTGGCCCAATGGTATACGACCCCAGTCATCCCGACGCGAACGCGGAGGGGTATGTGGAAAAACCCAATGTCAACGTGGTGATGGAGATGGTGGGCCTGATATCTGCTTCCCGTTCCTACGAGGCGAACGTTACCGCGATGGGCCTGACGAAAGCGATGATGGCTAAGACATTTGAGATTAGCAGAGGTTAATAAGGGGGCGTCAATATATGGAAATAACCGGGATTCAAATTCCGATAGCCCCGGCGGCGCTGGATTATAAGCTGCTTGGGCAGGATCAGGCAGCGGAGAAAACCGGAGGCCTGTCCTTTGATTCTTTTCTTCAGGCCTATATGGCCATATACAACGAAACGGACGCAAACATCCAGAACGCCCAGACTATGCAGCTGGACGTGGCGGCGGGCCGCTCCGACGATATTATAGGGCTTACGCTGGCGACTGAAAAAGCCACGTCGTCTTTAAACTTCACCGTTCAAATAACAAACAGAATCCTTGAAGCATATAGGGAAATAATACGTATTCAGATGTAATGCTAGATTCTAGGCTCTAGGCTCTAGGTTCTAGGCTCTGGTAAGGGGTTGAGCGATTTGCAGGCGAGACTGTTGTCCTGGTACAGAGGGATAATCGCCAAGTGGAAAGAATTGGAACGCCGGCAAAAAATTGGGATCATTGCTGTTGCAGCGCTGGTTTTATTGGCGTTGGGCATTGCCATTTTTCTACTAGCCAACCCAAGAATGGTAGTCTTGACAACCGCAAGCGACGGCATTGAGCGCAACACAATCACCACGGCGCTAGATGCCCAGAACATCCGCCACAGGGAAGACGGGCTGCGGATAATGGTGCCGGAAGCCGACTTATGGGACGCTCAGACGCAGTATACCATGAGCTCGAACGTGGATTTGGAAGGCTTTACGTTTGAGGACGCCCTAGCGGCCGGCGGCCTTACCGCCAGCGCGAGGATGATTGACGAAAGCCTGATACGCGCAAAGGAATCGCAGCTCGCCCGTCAGCTTCTTACGATTGAAGGCATAACCGCGGCCCAGGTGATTTTAGGCATACCTCGGAATAACTCGTTATGGATGCCCACCGAGGAAGAGCGAACGGCCAGCGTAATCTTGACCACAAACAACAGATTCAATAAAAACATCGGCAAGAATCTATCGATGTTGATTACCTCCGGCGTGGAAGAACTAAAGCGTGAAAATGTTACGATTATGGATCAGAACGGAGAACCCGTCTGGTTAGGGGAAGTTTCCGAAGACGGCGTGCTGGACAGCCAGAATGAGTACCGGGCGGCGCTGTCCACCGCAATAGTGCAAAAGGTTCGCGAGGTTCTTAGCCCGGCATTTAAAGAGTTGCGTATCTCCGCGAATCTTGTTATTGACTTTGCCAAGTTCTATGAAGAAACAACAAAGCTTGTAAACCCGGTTGACCCTGAAAGCTCCCAGGGTGTTGTCCTCTCGCAGGAGTTACATGAAAGCAGCTCTGAGGGTGTTGAGACGGCGGCGGAGCCGGGACCCGCAGCGAACCAGATGGTTACGTACCCTGTGGGAGGCACGGGGAATATGGCGAGTGAAACCGCCGACTCTATTACAACGTTTGGCTATGACCAGATAAGAAATATATCCGACAGCGGGCAAACGGGCAGGATACTTATAGACGACTCAAGCGTGTCCGTCACCGCCGTTAATTTTGATAACTATTACGAGGACGAGTTTAACAGCGGGGCATACGCGGAAATCTCCGACGCCGGCTCCTGGAGGGCTTTTAAAGACAGCGTAGAAACAAGGTCGGTTGACACGGATCAGCAATATATAGACCATACCGTCACGGCTTCCGGCATAAGCAACATATCGATCCTCTCTTTGAGGCAGCCGGTTTTCCACGACCTCGAGCCCAGCGGCATACGGACGAACGAAGTGCTGATGCTTGCGGTAATGGCGCTGGTTATAATGCTCCTTGCCTACGGCCTGCTGAAGCGCCAGAAACCCGAAGAAATCACCGACCTTGAGCCGGAGCTGGCCGTGGAAGACCTGCTGGTGTCCACCCAGATTGAAGAAGAGAAGGAACAGGAGATGCAGGAGGACGAACGCCTGCGCGAGATAAAGCTCCAGCAGGATTCGGAAACCAAGCAGCAGATAGAGAAATTCATTAACCTAAGGCCGGAGGCCGCCGCGCAGTTATTACGGAATTGGCTTAACGAAGACTGGGATTGAATTAAGGTCTTAGTCCCTTAACGAGAGGAGGCGATTTTATGCCGACGGCAACAGCGGCATCCGCTGCACAGGTAGACCTATCAGGAAGAGAAAAAGCGGCGATTCTTTTAATTACGCTGGGGCCGGAAAAATCGGCAATGCTGTTCAAGCATTTAAAGGAAGACGAGATAGAGGCGCTTACGCTCCAGATAGCCAATACGAATATAATCCTGCCCCAGGCGAGGGAACAGGTGCTTAACGAGTTTTACGAAATCTGCCTGGCGCAGCAATATATAACCGAGGGCGGAATAAACTACGCCAAGACGCTCCTTGAAAAATCGCTCGGCGAAGATAAGGCCTTCGAAATCCTCCAGAAACTGGGCGGAACCCTAAAAGCGAAGCCCTTTGATTTCATACGGAAGACCGACGCGACACAGATTCTGACCTTTATACAGAATGAGCATCCCCAAACGATCGCGTTGATCCTGTCTTATCTGAAGCCAAAGCAGGCCGCCGAGGTTGTAGCGGAGCTGTCGCAGGAGCGCCAGGCTGACGTCGCCCGCAGGATCGCTAAGATGGACAGGACATCGCCCGACGTGATTAAGGAGATTGAGCGGGCGCTGGAAAAGAAGCTGTCTTCGCTCCTGTTGGAGGATTACACTATGGTAGGCGGCGTGGACTCCGTGGTCAACATCCTAAACGAGGTGGACCGCTCAACAGAGAAGAATATCATGGAAACGCTGGAAAACGAGGATATCGAGCTGGCCGAAGAGATCAAGAAGAAGATGTTCGTCTTCGAGGATATCGTGATACTCAGCGGCAGAGATGTCCAGCGCCTGTACAGAGAAATTCCAGACCAGAAGGAATGGGCCGTCGCGCTGAAGAGCGCGAGCCAGGAGCTCAAAGACCTCATCTTCGCGAACGTATCGAAGCGCCTCGCGGCTATGCTCCAGGAGGAAATAGATATCCTCGGCCCGGTACGGCGCTCGGATGTTGAGGAAGCGCAGCAGAAGATCGTCAATGTAGTGAGAAAGCTCCAGGACGCCAACGAAATTATTATTGCACGCGGCGGCGGAGGGGACGATGTCATTGCATAGCATGGATTTTTATACGGGCATGAATACCCGTTCGAATGTCCTTAAATCCAGGACAATCACATTAAGCGATAAGAAAATAAGAATAAACCCGCCGGAAGGCTGGGAAGAGGAAGAGGAAGAAAAACGCCGCGAGGAGGAACTGTCCAAGACGAACAGGGAATCCGCGGAGATGTGGGCGCAGGAGCTGGAGAATTTAACCGTATTAAAGGCTCAAATGATCGCCGAGGGGCAAAAGGAAGCTGACCGGGTAAAGGGCATCGCCCAGGCGGAATCGATGGATATCGTGAGCAGGGCCGTAGTCGACGGCAACAACCAGCGGAACGCCATCATGGAGGAAGCCCGGCAGGCCGGCTACGAAAGCGGTATCACGCAGGGCAGGAAAGACGGGGAGCTGCTAAGAACCCAAGCCCTCGAGGTTCTGGACGACGCCCAGAAGCAGCGGGCGGAAATGATCGCCGGGGTCGAGGGGGAGCTTGTGCAGCTGGTTATGGATATATCGGAAAAGCTGCTGCGGAATAAGGCCGCTTTTAGCCCCCAGCTGATTCTATGCCTTATTAAAGCGGCGCTTTCGGAAACCACCACATCCGAGGACATTACGGTACGCGTTTCCGAGGATGATTATGACGGGGTGCTTGAGAATAAAGAAGAGCTGATGAAGATGGTCGGCGGCGGCGCGAAGCTGGAGATTGTAAAGGACATGGCGCTGGGCAAGTCAGACTGCGTAATAGAGACGGCTTACGGCTATATTGATTCCAGTTTGGATCAGCAGCTGTCGGCGCTGCGCGAGCAGATATATTTTATAGGCAATATTAAATGAGGTTAAAATGATACCGGAGAGGCTTAGTAAAAACGGAACGATAGGGATGTTCTGCCCCAGTCACGTTGCGGATAAAGGCCGTTATGACGCTATTATCGCCGCGCTTAACCGGCTGGGCTTTAGCGTAAAACTTGGGGATAATTTTTGGAAGGATACAAACGGCTACGCCGCGAGCGCGGAGGAACGCGCCGCAGATCTGAACGCCCTCGTTACAGACGACAGCGTTGGGATGATACTCTTCAGCGGCGGGGACAGCGCCGCCGAGGTTCTGCCATATATTGACTATGAGAGTATTAAAAAACACCCGAAGATTTTCAGCAGTTACAGCGACGGCACCTCTATCCTGCTACCGATACACGCGCAAACCGGCCTTGTGACATATTACGGAGCGGGGGCCGGGGAGTTTTATGATCTGCGCCATTATGATTATCTGCAGTTCGTTTCCCATTTCATAGAAGGGCATGAAATCAAAACCTTTGTCAAGGACAGCGAATGGAAGACGATAAAAGGCGGAGCCTGCGAAGGCACGCTTATCGGCGGGTATGCGGGGCTGTTCGCGCTTATGTTCGGAAATACGTATTTCAAATACAATAAAGAAAAAAAGTATTTACTGTTCCTGGAGGACTACGAAATATTCGGCGGAACGGGCAGGGTGGCCACATACCTGGCAGGCATCAGTCAGAGCGGGTTTATGAACAACGTTACCGGGTTGATTTTCGGCCATTACGCCGAAAACCCCTCGGAGGACTTTTACCGCCTGCTGGAGCGTTTTGCGGATAAACACGGCATTCCTGTGGTTTATACCGACGACTTCGGGCACGGAACAAGGCACGCGATCTTCCCAATCGGCACGGATGCCAAGCTGGACGCGGATAAGCGCTTATTAGAGTTCATTTAAAAGGAGGCGGAAGGGTGCAGACGGTAGACATAGCAAAGTACAGAGAAGCCCTTTCCGCCAATTATATAAAGAAGCTGGGCAGGGTAACACAGGTCGTGGGGCTCACAATAGAGTCCGCCGGGCCGGAGGTCAACCTAGGCGCGGCCTGCGCGATTAAAGCGAACAAATACTCGGAGCCCGTCCTGGCCGAGGTTGTGGGGTTCCGGCAGAGCAATATACTGCTGATGCCGATGGGCGGGATGTCCGGCGTCGGGCCGGGGAGCATCGTCGAAGCCCTGGGAAAGCCCCTTTCCATAAAGGTTTC
>JAISVU010000335.1 GCA_031271375.1 Clostridiales bacterium
AAGCGCCAGGAGAAAGATACCTGCTTGAAAAAGAACGCTCAAGATTTCATACGTTGACATAGGCTTGACCTCCTTTCAGTTGGATTTGGCTTTTCAACCGTCACCGCCTTCCAGAAAGCACAAGCTCGGAATTTAACCGCCCTATGCACTTACACCCATACATATTGTACCATAAACCGACCTAAAAAGACAAGCCTTATACGAACTTTTTATATCCTTCCAGTTCAGCCTCATTCCCAAAAACAAAATGCCCCGGCAGGATCTGATGGAACGACGGCTTATCCTCCCGGTAATCATGCTGGTTTGGGTCGTAAACCGTGTGCTCCTTAACCTTTGCCACCTTGGGATCGGGTACGGGCACGGCGGAAAGCAGAGCCTTCGTATAGGGATGCAGCGGCCGCTTGAACAGTTCAACAGAGTCGGCCATTTCCACAAGGCGGCCCTTGTGTATAACCCCAATACGGTCTGAGAAGAAACGCACAACGCTCAGGTCATGGGCGATAAACAGATAGGTAAGTCCCCTGTCCTTTTTGAGCTTGTTCAACAGGTTCAAAATCTGCGCCCTGATGGAAACGTCCAAAGCCGAGATAGGCTCGTCGGCGATAATGAAATCGGGCTTCATAATAAGGGCTCTCGCAACGCCTATGCGCTGGCGCTGCCCGCCGGAAAATTCGTGCGGGAAGCGGGAAGCGAACTCGGGCAGCAGCCCCACTTCCATCAAAGCCTCGTCCACCATCTTCGCCCGTTCGTCGCCGCCAATATCCGGCCTGGTGCTGAGAATACCCTCAGAGACGATATAACTGACCTTCGCCCGTTCGTTAAGCGACGCCATAGGATCCTGAAAGATCATCTGTAGCTTGGAAATGATTTCCTTATCCTTAGCTTTAGGAATCTTCCCGCTGATGACCTCGTTATTATACTCGACGGAACCGCCAGCGATGGGGTTTAAGCGGATGATGGTGCGCCCGATCGTCGTCTTGCCCGAACCGGACTCACCCACGAGGGCGAACGTCTCGCCTTTATAGATATCGAAGGACACGTCGTTGACCGCCGTCAGTATACCCCGGCCCACCCTGAAGTTTACGGTCATATTCTTAACGCTGACTAACGGTTTATTGGTTTCGCTCATATGACCCACTCTCCTGTCTTCAACCTGTCGATAGCGGCGGGCGGCGGCGTCTTAGGAGCGCGGTGATCCAGCAGCCAGGTTTTGGCGAAATGCGTATCGCTGACCTTGAAGAACGGCGGATCCTCAACAAAATCCACTTCAAGCGCCTGTGGGTTCCTCGGCGCGAAAGCGTCGCCGATAATCTCATGGAACAGGTTTGGCGGCACGCCCTTGATGGAGTACAGCTCCTCACCCTTTATGCCCAGCTGGGGCAAGGACGACAGCAGCGCCCATGTGTAAGGATGCCTCGGATCGTAGAATATCTCTTCGCAGAGGCCGTATTCAACGATCTGCCCTGAGTACATAATGGCTACCCTGTCCGCCACCGTCGCCACTACGCCCAGGTCATGGGTGATGTAGATAACGGTGATGTTAAGCTCTTTTTGAAGACGGCGTATCAAAGCCACGATCTGGGCTTGGATAGTCACGTCCAGGGCCGTCGTCGGCTCGTCGCATATCAGGATATCGGGCTGGCAGGCTATGGCTATCGCGATAACCACGCGCTGGCGCATACCGCCGGAGAACTGGTGCGGGTAGTTGTTATAGCGGTTGGCGGCGTCGATGATGCCCACGTCGTCCAGGAGCTTTATCGCCCGCTCTTTGGCTTCATGCTTAGGGCAAATGTTATGCTGAACCAATACCTCGCTGATCTGCGTCCCTATTGAGAGCAAGGGGTTCAATGAGGTCATCGGGTCTTGGAACACCATCGCGATACGTTTGCCTCGGATGTTAAGCCATTGCTTCTCGGTTTTATATTTCGCCAGGTCTTGCCCGTCGAACATAATCTCGCCACTGCGGACGCGCCCGTTCTTATCCAGCATCCCGATAAACGTCTTCGTGAACACGGACTTGCCCGAGCCGGACTCACCGGCGATGGCCAGGGTTTCCCCTTCATAGAGGTCCATGAATATATTGCGGATCGGGGTCAGGATTTTGCCGCGCAGCTTGAATTCCACAACCAGGTCCTTTACCGAAAGGATGGTTTTATTTGGCATATATTATCCTCCTTTTTAGGTATGGTTCCTGGGGTCTGAGGCGTCCGAGAAAGCGTTGCCCGCTATATAGAACGTCAGGGTGACAAGGGTCATAACAACGGCTGGGATGAAGAGCAGGTGAGGCCTTGTGTCCATCGACGACCGCGCGTTGGACAATAATACGCCCAGCGAAGGCGTGTCGTTGGGCAAGCCGATGCCGAGGAAGGTTATAACGCTCTCAGCGCTGATTGTGGAGGGGATGGCGACAGCCATGCGCATGATAATAACGCTGACCAGATGCGGCAGCAGGTTTTTGATAATCATCCGGTACGCGGGCGTGCCCAGGCAGCGGGACGCCAGGTTATATTCCCTGTCGCGGATTATAAGGATTTGGTTGCGCATAAACCGCGCCATATAAATCCAACCCGTTATCGACAGGGCGATATACACGGTGGAGAAGCTGGGCCGCAGCAGATAGGTCATCAGAATCAGCAGGATGATGCTGGGGATGTTTGTGAAGAAGTTATAAACCTCCGTCATTAT
>JAISVU010000346.1 GCA_031271375.1 Clostridiales bacterium
TTTTCCGATTTGAAACCGCTGCGGCGGGATTTATGGTTGGAAAATCTCCACCTTCCTCTTGACAAGGGGTAGCTCGGTTCATGCTGTGGGAAATGTGTCAACGATTCTTGACAAGATCACAATAAATATCTTCTGTATGAGTGATTGCTCCGGCAAGTATCATACGTGCCGCGATTTCACCCAACATTTTTCTGATGATTGGATGTCCTTTTCCCATCGCATAAATGGCGTTTTCGCGCATGGGGCCTGTCGCCTGCGCCCAGCGCAGAAGTTTTTGAAACAGTGCCTTGCGCGGGCCGCGCAGTTTGTAGAGCATCGCCGCCTCCGCTTGCTTTCTGCGCTTAACAAGCCCAGCCTGACGATCAAACGGACTTTCGCTCTTTCCCGTCATGTATGACTTAATGGATTCTAATGTCGGTGTCGTTGCTTCACGGGGCGTAGGATACGCAAAGTCAAATTCATAAGCGGTGCTGCCAAACTCGTCAAAGTATTTATCAAGTCGGGCCTTAAACTCGTCGGATGCAAAGTCTGAGCCAGCATTGGATACCCATTCCGCAAGCTCCCACAGCGCCTTATCTGATTGCAGGGAAAATGTGTCATAGCCAACTAGCATTGCGGAGATGTCAGGTATGCCAACGCTGGCAGCTTGTGCTTTGAACAGCTTTGTAAACAGCGTTTCGCTCATAAATGCGGTCGGCAAGGTTAACTGAATACTGGTAAAGTAGGTACATGCCGCACCGAACACCGTCTTTACGCCGTTTAACAGCTCTCCGGCAGACATTGAATCTACGGCCTTTTTCTCCCAACTAAGCACAACGGCTTCAAACTCTTTGTACGCCGTCTCCCATCGACCAACACTTCCGCGAAGCGTTTTTCGCAGGTTTTCGGGAGTAAGGGATTTTACAGCAATCAGCGCAGGTTTGTTGATCGCGGATAGATAGACGTATCCGTTAATAATCGCATATGCTCCGTGTTTAGGCAGCAGTTTTTCGGCGCTTTTCCCGAACATATCATCCCATAAAAGCGCCGACGCGCGGTTAACGATTTCGAGGCCTAAAGTAGCAAACAGAGGCGTTACCGGGTTCGGCAAATGCTCTGCCAAGCTGCCCTTTGTGTAGATAACGCCCTGCTCCGGCAGCGTCCACACAGGCGGTAAAACAGTGATGGGCCGCGCCTGCACGATGTAAATCTTATCTTTCTCCAGCGCCCACTCCACATCCATAGGCATATCGTAATATTGCTCTATCTTTTTGCCAAGCGAGGTAAGCTGCGCGGCTTGCCGCGCGGTCAGGACACGCTTCTTTTGTTGACTTGCCGCCACCGGGATTTCTTCCGTGCCTGTGTTGGTGCGAATAGTCATCAACTCTTTTTTTGCAACCTCATAGGTTGCGATTCGTCCTGATTTTTTCTCCACAACAACCGTATCCGGGGTGACTAGATTTCCGACTACCGCCTCCCCAAGGCCCCACGACGCATTTATCATAACCTCGCCGCGATTACCGCTGACAGGGTTTATGGTGAACATTACGCCCGATGTGTCGGAGAATACCAGCCTCTGTATGACGACAGCAAGCGACACGATTTCCTGATTGATATTGTGTGTAAGGCGGTATGAAATTGCCCGCGCTGTCCATAAGGACGCCCAACAGCGTTTGATATGGGCGAGGACTTCTTTTTCACCGCGAATATTGAGGTAAGTATCCTGCTGTCCGGCAAAAGAAGCGTCAGGCAAATCCTCTGCCGTTGCAGATGAGCGGACAGCAACAGGGGCGTTTTCCAAGCAGGTGTACGCAGCCAAAATCTCGGATTTTACTTTGAAAGGCATTACTCCCCGCTTAAATAACATGAATATCTCTTTTGAAACGCGCTCCAATTCTGAGGTTTCGGTTGCTGCTATATTGCGAAGCAACTCAATAATTCTAGCCCCAATTTGATTTGTCATGACAAACGCCCGGTATGCCTCAGTGGTAACATGGAATCCGTCAGGTACCGGCAACCCGGCCAGCAGCATTTTACTAAGGGACATGCCCTTGCCGCCGGTCATTTCAATTGTGGCGTCTGTATGCGCCAGCGGAAGAATGTAGGTCATTGTTGCACCCCCTTATGCCATTATGCCACGCAGGAAAATACGGATTGTCTCCTCCAACATTGTCTCTAAATCGGAAGACGGCCGGGACGTAAAGATAATAGACAATGTGGAATTGATTAGTAAGCGCGCTGTAAGGACTGTATCTGTTTTACGAAAAATCCCGGAGGTAATACCATCTTCAATTACAGATTGCACAATGTCTTGATACGCATGACGTACTGTATGCAAACGCTTCTGATATTCTTCGTTCAAGTGCGTAATTTCGGCGTTGAGCCACATCAAGGAGTTTTGATTCTGCCGCGTGTGTTCATGATGGCGGAACATGATTTTTCTGAGCCGCTGTTCCGGCGAGGACGATCCATCACTCGCTATCTTTTGGATTTCTTGGGCGGCAGAAATAATCTCCTGCTCAACGGCATAGACAATGATCTCATCTTTAGTCTTAAAAAAATCGTACAGGCTGGATTTACCCATATTTGCCATCTCAGCGATTTCCCGCATGGATGTCTTTTGAAATCCGTTTTCATCAATGAGCCGCAAAGCGATTGCGACAATTTCTTCCCGGCGCTGTGTCTGCTGCTCCGGCGTCAGCATAATTCCCTTGGGCATTAACAGAACCTCCATCAACAAGCGACCAACGGTCGTTACTATATTCCCATTATACTCCGACCGTCGGTCGCTTGTCAACAGAAATTTTCTAGTGCCTCTCAATACTTCCCGGCCCCGGCCAATATGCCGTGCCTTTATCCAAGTCCTTTGCCCGTTCCTCAAAATCCTCGGAAACATAGCGGCAGATGTTCTTGATTGTAAACACAGTTATCGCCACGATGGAAACAACGACGCCGACAATCCGCGCAAGCTCCCCTGACAGCGCCGCGCAAAGAAGCCCGATCATAAGAACAACCGCCGTATGCAAACTCAGCGTAACAGCCACGTTGCGCTTTAACTGGAGAAGTATTTTCTTCATATGGCATCACTATCCTTTCGATACCTACCGTCGGTCTGTTTGATAGCGTAATAAACCGCCGCGCCACAGAGAACGCCTGTTGTCGTTTCAAACAAGCTCGTTATCCTGATAAAAAGCCAACGCCTTTTCGATCGTTTCTTCGCTGATAATATCTATCCCCAACAGGGCCATTAACTGCCTCAGTGCTTTCAACCTTTGCTCCGTTTGCTGCTTATCCCGGTTGAACAAGGTTGGCTTTATCCAAGTGCCAAACAGGAGCATGAATATTTCAGCGTATTCAAGCGGATAATCCGTTTGAATGGAACCGTCCTCTATCCCTTGCGCAAACAGCTTTGAAAGCGTGGGGGCCATATCCAGCACGGAGGTTTGGAGACTGGCGACTACAATGTTCGGGTCTTTAATAGTAGACAACATTAAGTTTTCGGCGCACTGTTAAAAGCGTCCGCCTCACTCAAAAACGAAAAAAGCAAGGCAAGGCGCTTGGCCTAAACCAAACGCCTTGCCACGTTTTCCTATAACGGGAGCCTCTACCACGCCGCCGCGTAGCCGTCGTAATACAGCAGCGGGTCAACGCACGTTCCGTTCACGCGGGTTTCAAAATGAAGATGAGCGCCGGTACTCACGCCTGTACTTCCTACAAGCCCGACCGCCTGCCCCTTTGAAACGGTATCGCCCACGCTGACGTCCACCACGCTCAAATGGGCGTAAAGGGTGCTGTTACCCTCGCCGTGGTCGATGATAACGCAGTTCCCGTAGTCGCCGTTTGCCCCGGCCAGCGTGACCGTTCCGTCAGCGGCCGCCAGAACCTCCGTGCCGCCGGAGGCGTTGATGTCGATGCCGGTGTGGTTATCAACCTCCCCGGTTATAGGGTGAGTCCTGATGCCGAAAAATGAGTTTACAACATTGCTGTCATTCGACGGCCAGATGTAGATGCCGAGGGTAATCACCACCGAGCCGTCGCCGGAGGGTGCGCCCGCAAGCAGCGAAGCCCACAGATCATCGTATTCGGGCTTCAGCAGTTCCTCCATCATTGCCGTCTGGTCTGCGGTAAAGCCATATTCCACAGCC
>JAISVU010000379.1 GCA_031271375.1 Clostridiales bacterium
GTCAGCGCGGTTACGCCGCATTTAATAAATTTCACATACATCACTCCCCGGCCCATTATAGCATGTTCAGCTCTTTATTACAACATCCTTCACAGCTTTTTCGATTACCGCCGCGGCGAAGTCAATGTCCGCGTACTCCAGCGCGTCGGATATTTGAAGCCTTATCCTTGCCGCGCCTTCCGGTACCACGGGGAAGCCGAAGCCGATAGCGAAGACGCCTTTGTCCATCATCAGCTGGGAGGCTTTGATCGCGTCGGCGGTGGAACCGATTATGATCGGGATAATCGCGCTGTCCCCGTCCAGGGGTTTCAGCCCGGCGTCCTTTATCAGCTTACGGGCATATGCCGTTTTGTCTCTGAGGGAAGCCACAATACCCGGATTGTTAAGCAGATATTCAACCGACGCCTTAGCTATCGCGCAGAGCGCCGGGGGCAGCGCGTTCGAGAACAGGGAAGGCCTGGATTTTTGGGCAAGTATCTGGCAGACGGCTTTCGAAGAGGCTATGTATCCGCCGCCAGCGCCGCCTAGGGCCTTTCCGAAGGTTCCCGATATGATATCAACGCCGTCTGTCATCCCGTAATATTCCATCGTGCCACGGCCTGTTTTGCCAATTACCCCGGCGGCGTGGGATTCGTCAACCATTACAAGCGCGGAATATTTCTCCGCCAGCTTAACGATATCCGGCAGCGGCGCGATGTCGCCCTCCATTGAAAACACGCCGTCCGTCACGATGAGGACGGCGCCGCCGCCTGGGGCGGCTTTTAGCTTATCTTCAAGGTCGTTCATGTCCGCGTGTTTATAGACGGCTTTATTTACGCCCTTTGCCACGGCGCGGCACCCGTCTATAATGCTCGCGTGGTTCAGCTCGTCCGAGATAACCGTGTCGCCGGGAACCAGCAGAGCCGGGATAGACGCGGTGTTCGCCGCCCAGCATGACGTGTATGTTATTGACGCTTCCATGCCGCAGTATTTCGCCGTCAGCTCCTCCAGTTCCCTGTGGATATCGAATGTTCCGCAGATAAAGCGGACGCTGGAAGCCCCCGCCCCGTATTTCTCCAGGGCTTTGATACCAGCTTCCACCACCTGGGGCTTGTTGTCCAGCCCCAGGTAGTTGTTTGAGCATAGAATGACGACGTTACCGTAGCCTTCAACGTCGGAACGGCCCGACATCGGGGTTTGAAGATGCCGGAACACCTTCATAGTCCGTTCGGTCTCCAGTTTTTGAAGCTCGCCTGTTATTCTGTTATTGAAGTCTGCCTTCACGCTGATCCTCCTTGTAATGGTTATCATATGCGGTTGCTGGCGCGGCAGGGCCGCTTCCGTATCTCAGCGCGTTATAGTAGTTCGCCATAGTCGCGCTCATGTAAGGTATAACATATATCCCGGCGATACCGGCGGTAACAGCCGTAAGCAGCGCCCAGGGCAGGAACGACAGCTGCAGGATAAACAGCTCCCCGCAGTGCCCCCTCATCATCCTCTTGCTCTCGTTCAAGGCCTCGGATGACGTCATGCGCGGGTTCTCGGCCAGTATATAAGGCGCCATTGAGTATGACAGCATCTTTATAATGCCGGGGATATAGAATAATAACGACCACAGAAAAGCAAAGACGGACATCATCAAATACAGACCCACCGCCCTGCCCAGGATATAGAACCCGTTAAACAGGTCGCCCAGCTCGGGGCGTTTTCCCCTGGAGAGGCTCAGGTATATCCCGGCGTTTGAAATCATAAAGGCCCCTGCCAGGATAACCGGCCCGACGACGGTAAAGGCCGAAGCGCCCGTCATTAGCCCTATCAACAGCATCATAATGAATAGGATAGCGATATTACCCCTGATTTGCTCTTTTGCGCGGTGTTTAAGATCGGCTCTGTACGGCATGTTATGCCCTCCCTTTTATTGTTATACCCAGTTTAACACAACCTTCCCCGAATTGCCCGACGCCATCACCTCAAACCCTTCCTGATACCGGTCTACCGGGAAGCGGTGGGTTATTATCGGGGCTATATCCAGGCCGGACTGCAGAAACATCGTCATCTTATACCATGTCTCGTACATCTCGCGGCCGTAGATGCCTTTAATTGTAAGCATATTGAAGACTACTTTGTCCCAGTCCACAGTGGTTCCTTTGGCCTGCATCCCCAGCACCGCGATCTTCCCGCCGTGGCTCATATTATTTACCAGGTCGTTAAACGCTGCGGCGGAGCCGGACATCTCAAGCCCCACATCGAATCCTTCCTTCATTCCCAGCCGCTGCATGACATCCGCAATTTTATCGGTTTTTGGGTTAAGCGTGTGTTTAATCCCCATCTTCTTCGCCAGCTCAAGCCGGTAGGGGTTAAGGTCTGTTATTACCACATGCCTGGCCCCAGCGTGGATGCAGACCGCCGCCGCCATTATGCCGATAGGCCCTGCCCCTGTCACTAGCACATCCTCGCCCAGCACATCGAAGGCCAGGGCGGTGTGAACGGCGTTGCCGTAAGGGTCGAAGCAGGAAAAGAGTTCCTCCGGAATGCCAGGCGCGCAGTGCCATACATTGGTGACGGGTATGCAGAGATATTCGGCAAAGGCCCCGGGCCGGTTCACTCCCACCCCGCTTGTGCTTTTGCACAGATGCCGCCGCCCCGCAAGGCAGTTCCTGCACTGGCCGCAGACCAGATGCCCCTCGCCGGACACTATGTCTCCGATCTTAACGTCCTTCACATTGCCGCCGAAGGCCGCCACTTCGCCCACAAACTCATGCCCTATGATCATCGGCACCGGGATTGTGCGTTTAGCCCAGTCGTTCCACTCATAGATATGTACGTCAGTACCGCATATAGAAGTCTTATGAATTTTAATAAGCACGTCGTTTAAGCCGGGTTCCGGCACCGGGGCCTCGTCCATCCATATTCCGGGCTCGGCGTGCTTTTTGATGAGGGCTTTCATTGTCGGTTTAATTGTTGGCATCGGGGTCGCTCCAATCTTCGATTTTTAGGTAGGGCATGTGTTGAAAATGCTTGATGTTGTTGGTGACGAGTGTACAGTCTTCCACAAGGCAAAAGGCCGCGATAAGCAAATCCTTATCTTCAACCGTTAGCTTTCGTTTATGCAGCTCGGCGTATAGTTCAGCTCCGCATTCTAATGTATCCAATTTTAAATCAGAAACAGGATTGTTCCTAATAATTATATTGTATGAAACTTCTTGTCTTGGCGCGGGCTTGCATAGGAAGCCCCGCTTTATTTCTAAATGCGCAATCGGCGGTATAATAATTGTGTCGCCTCTTGTGGTAGCGTCGTCAAGCTTCCCGCATACATACGGGTTTTT
>JAISVU010000004.1 GCA_031271375.1 Clostridiales bacterium
CCTCATTTAACAAGCCGCCGTTTAGGTGAAAGGTGCCTCTTATCCCGTAATGATTCATAATTTCAATCATTTTACGGTCGTGTATCGTGCCGTCGTCATAACTCAGCGTCAGCGCTTTATGCTTTCCGTCTTTAAAGCAATAAACTATGGGTTCCATCGTAACCTCCACACAATAATCATACATTGCTTGCGGGATAGGGTTAAACCTATCCCGCAGTTGAGGCTTGATGATTAGCCGGCAGCCAGTATGGCGTTGCCCTCGTTGAACAGTTGCTCAGAGGCGGCAGATGCTGTCATTTCGCCGTACAGAACCTGCTCTGTGAGTTTGTCAATCATATCACGTATCTGACTTGCGGTGGCCGGTGCCGGGGGATCGATTGTCGTGCTGTTGGGAGTGATGACATCGTTGATGAAGGTCACGGCCCTTTGGGCGGTGGCGTCCAGATTCGGTGCAATTGCTTTTGCCACCACCTGCGAGATAGGAACGCCGCGTTCGCCCAGCAGCACGTTATTGCACTCAACAGAGTTGGTTAGATAGTTAATCAGCTTTGCTCCGGCTTCGGCCTGCGGTGAGTCAACGGAAATCGAGAAGAACTGGCTGGGACTCAGAAAATTTGAGATAACGGGATTTGCTGAGGGAAAAGTCGTCATTGCAATTTCTACACCTTCGGGAGCGGCGTTCTGCATGGCGGTAATCTGGTTCGAGGCATAGAACGCGCACCAGGACATGTTCTCGGGGCTGCTGCCGTACACAAGGCAATCCTGCTCCACGCTAGCTTGCTGCCTTTCCACATACACGCTGGGATCAACATGCCAACCTTCATTTATCCCGTCCTCAAACAGTGCGAAGAACTCGTTGAACTCGCTCGCGTCGGTTGCCTCAAACGCGCCGTCGCCGTAGAGTTTTTTACCGTGAGCGCGCAACAGGAAAAGCAAATAATCGGGGGATTTTCCGCTTCCGTAAGTAAGGGCTGTCTTATAGCCGGTCTTTGCATAAACCTCCTTGCAAAGCGCCCTGAACTCATCAAGGTTCATGTTGTCCTTGACCGCTATACCGGCACCGTCAAGCAGCGTTTTGTTGTACATCATTGCAAAGCTTGTGACGCCGTTGCATATGCCGTACAGGGCACCATCCACGATCCCGGTTTGGACAATTTGCTCGGACGTGTCGCTGAGGTCAATTGCGCCGCTGTCCACATAGCCCTGCAAATCAGCCAGTTGGCTGTTTCGCGCGTATTGGGAGAGGAAGGTGTATTCCATTTGCACGACGTCTGGCATCGTTCGGCCGGCGGCCAGCGTGGCCAAGCGCGTCCAATATTCTGAGCCATCCGCAAACTGCCCGTCTATTGTAATCCCGGGATTTTCCGCCATGAACATCTCCAGAACCTGCTGAGTCCTTTCGTTGCGGGTTTGGTTGCCCCACCAGAACATAATGAGGTTGGATTCTTCACCGGCAGCGGAGTCCGCGTCGGCAACGGCAGTTTCCGACGTAACCGCCGGCTGGGCGCTTTCAGGTGCCGGCTGGCTGGAAGCCGACGCGGCGGGGGCTTGGGATGCGGGTGTCGAATTGCCGCAGCCGACAAAGGATACGGCCGCCAGAACCAAAACTAAAATTATTGCTGTTAATCTCTTTTTCATCATTTTGCCTCCTATAAAATTCTTGGCAACCTCAGTATATAAAATAGTAGCCGGTTCATTCAATGAGTGAAACCGACTACCGTGTTTGAAAAACCGATTATTTACATAGGGGGATTTTGTCATCTTGTACTCCCTGCATCTGCTGGGTCCATTTCCGGGGCGTCATACCAGTTGCCTTTTTAAAAACCTGGCTGAAGTACTGCGGGTTCTCACAGCCGACTTGTTCCGCGATAAACTGTATTTTGTCCGGCTCGCCAGAAACCAGCAACTCTTTTGCGCGCATGACTCTTTGCTCTGTTAGATATTGCGAAAAGTTTTTTCCGGTGTTCCTTTTAAACTGCCTGCTGACGTAATCAACGTTCAAGTACAAATGCTGTTCGGCAATCCCCTTTAGAGTTAAATTAGGGTCGGAGAGATGGGCTTCCACATATTTCGTTACCTGCCCAACCAGCGGGCTGCTCTCCTTTGTGATTTGTTCCAGTTGCAAACGTGCCCGCCCCACGATCTCAACCAATAGCCGTCTAATTACCTCCATATCCACCAACGGGTTAACTTGCATGATATATTCTGCCGTGTCCATTGGAGAAAACGCATTTATCGCTGAGAAATGAACACAAATGCTTCCTGCTAAAAGCTTTATAAACTCTAGACTTGTAGCGCCGTCGATTAACGCCAGTAATTCCTGGCAGAGCCTTTCGGTATTGTCGGCGTCTGCCCCTGCGAACTGATCATATATTGCTTTTAGCTGACGGATGACGGTTTGGTTATTTGTAATCGGCATGGGCTTGAAATCCCGGATGGCAATCACAGTGTCAAAGCGTCTGGCTTTCTGCAGAAGTTCCTCCAGCAGTGCGGCCAGGTTGGTATGCCGCTTTTCCTCAATTTGAACTTCATGGTTCTCACATACGCTCTTTATCAGGTTTCTATAGCCCTCATCCCGGGAATACAGCAGCATCGTGTTCTTAACATATAACCCATACATCGGCGTGTGAATATCCTGTTGAGTTGCCAGGTGTTTCAGGCGTTTCATAAAACCTGATATTTGTATGTGCTCCAGATAGTAAATGTAAACTAAAAAATAGGGATCGTGATAAAAGTCGATGTATTGGCTGTAAGAATCGTACAGAGCCGATAAATCCACGCCATCCTCAAGTGCCATCCCCTCGGCAATCATTCGCGCCATGGCGTCCTGCTGTATCGTTCTTCGCAGAAGGCTGTGTTGCTCTTGCGCTTCTGTAAGTCTTTGGGTTTGAGCGCAATCCTCAATTGCCTGCAATACGGTTTCCGTCAGCGCGCTTTCTTTGCATGGCTTTATTAGGTAATGCCTGATTCCGTATCGCATGGCCTCTCGGGCGTATTCAAACTCCTCATGGCCTGACAGGATAATAAACTGCACCTGCAAGGTTGTCTGCGTAATAGCCTTGACAAGCTCCAGCCCAGAAAGACCGGGCATACGAATATCTGTCAAAACAATATCCGGCGACTCGTCGATAATCATGTTATAGGCTTCTATGCCGTCCTTGCACAACCCCACCAGCTCTACGCCAATGCTTCTCCAATCAATTAAACCAGAGATAGTCTCACGAATGACCCGTTCGTCATCGGCTATAATCAGTTTCAGCATTTGCCCCTCCCATGTAGGGGATAGACAGCCTGACGACCGC
Source organism: Clostridiales bacterium (assembly GCA_031271375.1). Classification (GTDB taxonomy): domain Bacteria; phylum Bacillota; class Clostridia; order Lachnospirales; family WRAX01; genus JAISVU01. The sequence goes on from JAISVU010000004.1 coordinate 3,303, forward strand.
GCAATCATCCTCATTATACGCGGCCAGCCCATAATCGTCCCCGTATTGCAGTCTCACTCTTTTGTCAATATTCATCAAGCCTATGCCGTGTCCGTGGGGCTGTACGTCCCCGTTTTTCAATTTGTCGAACAAGTTTTCCTCAAATTCAGAGCCAGTGTTCTTCACATATATATGCAGGACGTCATTTTGCGCTTCAACTGATAAGCATATGCTGCACTCATCAACATTCATCTCCAAGCCGTAGTATATCGCGTTCTCCACAAGCGGCTGGATAGATAATTTGGGAATACGCACTGAATAAAACGCTGGCTTTATCCCGTCTAGGAAAAGCAACCGCTCTTCATACCGGATTTTCTGTATGGTGATATATGAGGCTACGACCTCAAGCTCTTCGCCAATCGACTGCTCGGCGTCATCGGTATTCTTCAGTGTTGTCCTGAGCAGTAGGCCGAGCGCCTCCGTCATCTCGAAGATGTTTTTGTCCCCTATACTCTTTGCCCGCCAACGGATAGAATCTAGCGTGTTATACAGAAAATGCGGATTAATCTGATGTTCAAGAGCCTTTATCTGTGCCTCTTTCTTTAATAATTCGCTGGTGTAATTTGTATGTATCAGTTCTATGATGGTAGCGCTCATGCTGTCAAATTGCCGATGCAGGGTTCCTAGCTCATCCTCGCGCCCGGTGTAGTCGTAATCAACGGCAGGCACTGTGGTGTTGTTGTCCGCGAAGCGCCTCATCTTCATCATCAGGCGCTTAACATGACCAACAAGTGATTCCACAAGCTTTCCCGAGAGAAGCAAGACTAAAAGAAAGTCAATTATTATCACGGTTAAGCAGGCGGCCTTCGCTTGGTCTATTTGCTCCGCTATTGCATTGAAAGAAACCAGGCAGTAGTAATCCCAATTATAATCCGGTATTAAACCATGTACTGTAAAATAGCTGTGTCCGCCGAATTCCATCACCCGATAATCGGATATTTGCGCTTCCCGGATATGGGTCGCGTCCTCAAGGGTCAAATTGTCCGTGTGATGTAAAACCTGATCTTTATCCGTCAGGATGTATGCAACCCTGTCATAATGTGTGTCAAATTGTGTTGCGGAACTAATCAGCCTATCCATGTCAATATTGATTAAGACTGTCCCCAGCGTGTCCAGTTTGACAGACGCGATGCGGTTGATGTCGCGGCCGAGCATGAGCCCGTAATCGTCCATATAATCCGCCACCCAGCTTGGCGCCCCGTCCTTTTCGTTTGCCCGGCGGATGATTTCATTCTGTATCCTTTTAGGGGTTTCGTCTGAGCGCAGAATATTGGTGTGCGCGGTCAATCCTTTTGTGTATAGGGTTATATAGCGCAGGATTCCGTCTGATGTGGACTGATAATACATGCTTATCGTGGAACGTATTCGCCGCATAGCATTCATTGATTTTATGGATTCCTGCGGCTCTTCCTGGATAATTGTCAAGTCCGTCTGGATATTGTCATCTGACAGTAGCATCATCGTGAGCTGCTCCAGCCCGTCCAGATAGGCGGAAATGTCTTTAGAAGAATAGGAAAGGGATTCTGACAATGTTTGGTAAAGGAGTTTCTGGTATGCTTCATCAAAGATGCCAATTACCATTAAGGCAGTTAGCACCGTTACTGAAACGCCCAGCGTTACGATAGAGAGTATTTTACCCTTCAAAGGCATATTCAGAATACGCCTGCGCAGATAGCTCATCGAAAAAACGGAATCCTTTCGCAATTGGTTTCAAAATATATCTTATCATATCCGGCACATTTTGTACGCTGTCTTGAAAAAAAACTTTTTTTCCTTTATTATAAAGTTAGAATGTCTAGAAACGAGGGGTAGGGATGAAGCGCGTACCGATGGCCTTGCAGCTCATACTAATCCTGTTCGGCGTTATGATTGTTCCCGCAATCATACTCACCGGCTACAGCGGTACGCTGATGCTGCGCTATTCTGAGGATGTTATCGCGCGCTCGGCCCTCTCCAGCCTCGTAGC
>JAISVU010000045.1 GCA_031271375.1 Clostridiales bacterium
ACAGCTTGTCGTACTGGAACGCTTCAAACATAGTCAATGCCGTGCTTACTTCCGGCAGCTCAGCCGATACCTCGCCGTCCGCGATATACAGGTCCTCATTCATCGCCTGGAAGCTCTCAAAGGCCTGTATAAGGAACTCGTAATAGAGGTTCTTGCGTATTCCGGCGGCGTCAGCAGTCAAGGCCCCCAAGTAATAGGGGCTAATATCGCCCCAGGTGTCGGGGAGGTCCGTATAATTGGCAAAGGCCAGGTACGGCGTCGTGTACATTTTGTAGAGTTCTTCCGTGGTCAGGTCTTCGAGCGCCCGGGCTTCGACATAGCCCAGCTCGGCATAAACCCCTGTGATTTGTGTTAGAAAGGGCAAGTGATCGCCAAAGTATACCACAATCGTGGGCCGTTCCGTTCCCTGCACATAGTCGTATAGCCTGCCCAGGACGGCGTCCGCGTCGTGTACCCCTTCCAAGTACGCCTCAAGGGAGGCCGTGTCCTCATAGGTCAAAATGCCGCCGCTGTCGGCTTTTATATGCGTTTCTTTATACTTGTCCGCCAGATAGGGCGTGTGGTTCTGCATTGTAATGCCGAATATGAACAGCGGTTGATCCGGGTTCTCCAGCGCGTTATCGTCTAAAATACTCAGCAGCTTGTCGCAGAAGTATTCGTCGGCTATGATCTCCTGGCCGTGGAACTCACCCTTAATCAACGGGTTTTTAATATCCTCCGCGGCGATAAACTCGTCAAAGCCCAGCTTAGGGTAATGCAGATAACGGTCGAAGAAAGCGCCGGTATAGGTATGCAGGCCGACCGTGCGGTATCCGTTTTTCCCAAACATGCTGGGGAGAGCGCGGCCCTCATCCCTGTCAACGTAAACATCGCCTTTATAATAAGGTATCTGCCCGTAAGCGGCGAAGCGCATCGCGCTGCCGGTAAGGAGCTCAAACTCCGTGTTGCTTGTAAGCCCTCCGAAGACAGGTGAGAGAAGGTTCCCGCTGGTAACTTGATCTTTAAGCCTGCGGTAGTTGGGGACGGGATCCTCGGAAAAGGTTACGTTTGGGAGCTTTGCCGGGTCCCAGAAGGCCTCGCTCATCACTATAATAACGTCTGGATTGACAGCCTTTCCTTTGGCGGCGGGCTTCATGTTCCGCCGCACCCTGTTCACAAGGCGTTCCATATAAGGCAATCCGTATGTCGCCGGTTCCCCGACCTCGCCCGCCATCGCGACGGTATAAAACCCAAACAGCGCGCCTCGGCTCTCGTAAAGCTCGTTATAGGTTAGCTCCGCCGCGTCCTGAAAGTTCAGCGCGGGTAGGATATTGTCCGAGAAGGGCATAAAGAACAGCATCGACATGATTACCCCTGAAACGGCGAAAACCACGCCACGCTTTTTTATATTCGGGCATATGTGTTTTGAGCAGAAATACATCGGGACATTGATGAGCCCGACACAGATAATAGAAATGAAAGAACGCCAGCTGAACGTCAGATTTGAAAAAGCCGCCATGCTCTTCAGATGCCTGGTGAAATTCAGGTCAATGGGTATCAGTACCTGGCCGGTTTGGGAATGCCTGTAGAAGCTGACGGTGTAGAACGTCAGCAGTATCAGCGACGCCGCAAGCCCGGCAGGGAAAACCTTGCCGATCACCGAAATAAGTATCATCAGCGGCAGGTATATCAGCGCGCAGTTTATTACAAAAGCCACGGGATTGCTTGCTAACAGCGGGGCGTTCTGGATTTCCAGAGCCAGCAGAAGCAGAACGGGGAATATATGAGGGTATATTTTATGCATACGAATTTTTAATGTTTCCGACACCGTATCACCTTTGAATGATTATAAAGACCAACTCTATTATACTAAACGATAAATGAAATGTAAAGTTGTCGCAAAATTTGGTATTTGAACCCTGTTCTTTACTTATTACGCAAAATATTATATAATAACCGCTGTAAATACGGTAAAGCAAATACTCAGGAGGGTTAATGTGGGAATTGTTCAGTTGTTGCTAGTGGCTGTTAGCTTGTCTATGGACGCTTTCGCGGTGTCCATATGCTCCGGGTTGATAATGAAACGTGCGCCGCTGGGCAAGGCGGCGATAATCGGCTTGTACTTCGGCGTCTTTCAGGCCATTATGCCGCTTATAGGCTTTTTTGCCGCCACGCTCTTCGCCGATAAAATGGTGGCGTTTGACCATTGGATTGCATTCGGTCTGCTGGCTTTTCTGGGCGTAAGGATGATCATTGGAAGCCTGAAAAAGGACGGCGATAAACAGGCGGACGATGAGCCGCCCGCCGACCCGCGAAATTTGACAAGCCCAAAGCGGATGCTGCCGCTGGCCGTCGCCACAAGCATAGACGCGCTTGCGGTTGGCGCATCCTTTGCGTTTGTAAAGCTGTCTGTGAATATTTTTATTGCCGTAGCCATAATAGGGGCTACTACGTTTTCGATATCCGTGGTTGGGGTGAAGATTGGCAATATCTTCGGCAACAGGTTTAAGGCCTGGGCCGAGCTGGCGGGCGGTATAATCCTTACCTTAATCGGGGTTAAAATATTGGTTGAGCATCTGCTTGCGTAGGGGCGGGTATTAACCGCCCGTTATTTAGGTGATATTATGGTGACGGTGACAGTGCCCGCGACAAGCGCGAACCTGGGGCCGGGGTTCGATACATTGGGGATAGCCCTGGGGTTATATAACAGAATCTCCTTTGAAGAAACGGACGCGGAGCTGGAGATAACGGGCTGCCCCCCGCAATACGCCAATGGGGATAACCTTGCGGTCTTAGCCTTTGACGCCGCGCTGGAAGCGGCGGGGAAGAAACGTAAAGACTGCGGCAAAGGCCTTCGTATCGGCATACAGGCGGATATACCCGTTTCCAGGGGGCTTGGATCCAGCGCGGCGATGCTTGCGGCCGGCGCGATAGCCGCGAACCGGCTCTATAACTGCGGATTGGATAACGACAGCCTCCTCGCGATATGCTGCAGCATAGAGGGCCATCCTGATAACCTTGCCCCGGCTTTCCTGGGCGGTCTTACGGCGGCCTTTATGAAGGACGGCGTTCCTATTACGGCGCGTTTTACCGTAAGCGAAACACTGCGTTTTTATGCCTTAGTCCCCGCGTTTGAAACCTCGACTGCGGAAGCGCGGGCCGTTTTGCCTAAAACGGTTCCGTTCGGGGACGCGGTGTTTAATGTCTCCCGCGCCGTAATGCTGATTAAGGCGTTAGAAACAGGCGATACGGAGCTGTTGAAAGAAGCCTGTGAGGACAGGCTCCATCAGCCCTGGCGCAAGGCGCTTTTATTTGGCTATGACCGGGTAAAACAAGCGGCTTTATCCTCAGGGGCCTCCGGGTTTATGATAAGCGGTTCCGGCAGCGCCTGCCTGTGCGTAAGCGCGGCGGACATTGGGCAAAACCTTGCGCGGGGCTTGTCGGGCGCGGAAAGGGAATGGAAAGTCATCCCTTTGGAAGTGGATAGGCAAGGCGCAAGGGTTGATAAAGAATAATAAAAATTAAATATGGATTCAAAATCAATAAGGCGGCCAATATATATGAACAATGACATGCTTCTTATAAACCGCGCCAAGTCGTACATGGAAAAGCTCGCTGAGGGGATAGACCATTTCACAGACGCTCCGGTAACTGCCGGCACATTTGACAATGAGAAAATGCGGCGCTGCTTTTCATATGTGTCCGGCATACTGGCGCAGATAATCGATAAAGGCGGTGTCGCCGCGCTCTCTGAGCAGTCCGCAAGCCATGTGAAACCCTTACTGCCATTTGAGCTGCCGCCGGAAAAGCGGCAAAAGATATACCTGAGCACGCACCCTGCCGACGCCAGTACATTTACCAAAAACATTAACAGATACGCTTCGGGTTCCATGCGTAAAACGAGCGGTTACGCGATAGGGACATGGCTTCTGAACAGCGGTTTCCTGGAAAAGGACGGAAACACCCGCAAGCCCACCGCGAAGGGCGCGGCGGCGGGTATAACCGTCCATATCAAACAAACGCCTCAGTTAATGTACAGTTACGAGGCCCAGCAAATCCTTCTCAGCAATATTGACGAAATCATCCGCATATCGAACGGTATAAATTAGATCATCCTGCTGATCTCCTTCTTCAGCCGTCCTATTATCTTCTTTTCCAGCCGCGAGATATAGCTCTGCGAGATGCCCAGAAGATCGGCTACCTCCTTCTGTGTCTTTTCTTCGGAGCCCCTGTTAAGGCCAAAGCGCAGCTCAACGATGCTCCGCTCCCTTCGGCTCAGTTTTTCCAGGGCTTTCATCAATAGCTCCCTGTCTACCTCGTCCTCTATGTCGCGGCAGATAATGTCAACGTCGGTGCCCAGCACGTCGCTGAGGAGCAGCTCGTTGCCCTCCCAGTCCACATTGAGCGGCTCGTCAATGGATACCTCGGATTTTAACCGGGTGTTCCGCCTCAGGTACATTAGAATCTCGTTCTCAATACAGCGGGAGGCGTATGTAGCCAGCTTGATGCGTTTGTCGGTCTTGAAGGTGTTAATCGCCTTGATCAGCCCTATCGTCCCGATGGAGATCAGGTCTTCGACGTTAATGCCCGTATTTTCAAACTTACGGGCTATGTAAACCACCAGCCTAAGGTTTCGCTCTATAAGGACTTTTTTTATCTCCCCGTCGGAATCGCCGCCAAGACCGGACAGAAGCCGGGCTTCCTCCTCGGAGGTCAGTGGGCAGGGCAGAGCTTCGCTGCCGCCTATGTAATGAGAGGATTCACCGCTTTTTCTTAATATGTATTTATAAAGCCGTGTGAAGACGGCTTTTAATCGCTTGTGAAACGTTTCGAATTTCATCTCAACACCCCATTATCCTTCATAAGAGCCGGGTTTAGCAACGCCCGGTATTCGCCGTCGGCGCTTAGTATGCCTGAGTATATGCCCACGACGGCTTCCCTGGCTTTATGGCCGTTTATTATGTAATAGTCGGGCCGGAATCCCACCAAAACCCCGTTTTTACTGCCCAGGGCGCGGAAAGGAATAATCCGCATCCTGCTGTCCAGCTCCCCGTCCCGGAAGGCTTGCGCCGCCCGTTCAAGATCAGCCTCCTCATATCTGCGTTCCTCATCAAAAAACGCGGCGGTTTTCTGCGGAAACAGGGCTTTTACCGCCCCATACTCCGCCGCGATAACAGGCCAGCGGCTTATCGGCTCCAGGCATCTGTGGCCCGTGTCCACCAGCGCGGTAAATGACGCTTCCTTCCCCATCAAGCCGACGGTTACGTCCGCATATGCCGCCTTATTCATAACTGTCCGCTCTATGCGCCGTCGTATAAGCCTTTCGGCGGCATATACCAGACCGGCAGCCGCCGCGAGCAGCCATGCCGGGATACCCGCCGGGGCAAGGAACGCGAAGTACACCGCGAAACAAACCCCTCCGAGAGCGAAGGTCAGTAAAAACGCGCATACGGCGAGAACGGCAAAGGTTCTAAAACGCACGGGAGCGAAGCCTGTAAAAAGCCCCGCGAGCATCCCCACAAGCGAGAGAACTGTCAAGGCGGCGCCGGTTATGCCCATAGTAAAAAAGACACAGTATGTAAATGATGCGAAAGCCGCGCCCAGGGCGATCCTGTAGGTTTTTGCGCCGCGTTTTAAGAGCCCGCCGGTCATGCGCATGACGGCAAAATCCACGCAGAAATTGAGCAGAAACAACACGTCCGCGTATACATAGGCCACAGCTATCACCATGCTTAATTATAAGAAAACCTCCGTGCGGATTATGTTATATTTTACGCCGCCGGCCGGAAAAATATCTGTCACGGTCTGACATAATTCTATTAGGAATAATAAAGGCGAGGCTGTCAAATAATAATCCTCAAGATAGGCGGTGCTATACTAATGGATATTTATATAAAGATCGCGAAAAAAGTGTCTATTACCGCTAAAGGCCATATAACCGTTGGCGATGTCTGCGAGCTGGCGGCTCCTGATAATACTGTCAAGCGTATAAACGAAGTAAAACTGCGCGAAACCGCCGGTTCAAAGAAGGATATATATGTCATCTCCGTTACCGAGATTGTCTCCGCAATAGAAAAGGCGCTGCCTGGCATAGTTATACACAGTGTAGGCGAGAAGGACGTTGTCGTCGAATACAGCAGGGATAAGAAGAAAGACAATCCCGTTTTTACTTGGCTTAAAATTGCAATAATTGGTTTAATCTTCGCCGTGGGAGCGTCCTCCGCCATTATGTCCTTCCATAACGACGCCGAGATACCAAAGGTTCTGCGCGCCTACAACAAAATGTTCACCGGGGTTGACGACGAAGAACCCCGCGCCGTTCAGATTTCTTATTCCGCAGGTCTTGCGTTGGGCATCATTATATTCTTTAACCATATAGGCGGTAAAAAGCTCAGTTGCGACCCTACCCCTCTGGAGATCGAGGTGTCGGAGTATGACGACATGGTGACGGACGCGCTCATCAGCGGCGGTAAAAAAGAAAAAGCAATGACCGCGAAAAGCGCGAAAAATGCCAGATGACCGTAGTCGCGGCGTTCACCGCTTTCTGCGGGGGGATCATGGTTTCCGGCGGGGTGTTTGCGTTTATCGCGGCAATAGGCATCGTTCCGCGCCTTGCAAAAAGAACCGGAACCGGCGGGTATGTGCGCATCTATGAGGAAGCCATAATCGCGGGCGGGATTTTCGGCTGCTGTACGCTCTTTTTGGATTACCGCATACCGGCCGGCATTATCGCGGCCTGCGCCGCCGGGGCTTTCAGCGGAGTATTTTTCGGGTGCCTTACGATCTGCCTCGCCGAAATATTATATGTCCTGCCGATCCTCCAGCGACGCGCCGGATTGAAGAAGGGCCTGAGCATCGCCGTATCGTCGTTCGCCGTGGGGAAGCTGGCCGGATCATTGGTATATTTCTTTGCCGAGGGGTTTAATAAATTCTGAAAGGGGTTTATGATGAATAACTCAAATCTATCAAAAGACCGTTTTTTGAAAATGGTTGACAAGGCTTCGCCTAACAGCCATATTTTTACAAACTGTTTAAAAGCCTTCGTCGTAGGAGGGCTGATATGCGTGTTCGGGCAGCTGCTGTCGGTATGGTATCTGTCGCTTACAGGGGATAAGGATATGGCGGGCACCCTTACCTCGGTGAGTATTATACTTATCGCCGCGCTGATAACGGGGATAGGTAAGTTTGACAACCTGGCGAAATTCGCCGGGGCCGGAGCCGTTGTGCCTATAAGCGGTTTCGCGAACTCCGTGGCGGCCCCGGCGGTGGAATTCAAGAAGGAGGGATTCATATTCGGAGTAGGCGCGAAAATGTTCGTCATAGCGGGGCCCGTACTGGTTTACGGTCTCGCGGCCTCCGTACTGACCGGAATAATCTACTATTTCGCAAAGCTTTAAGGAGTGGGCGTATGTTAAAGAAAACAGGGGCTCAGACGGTCTTGATGCGGGAACCGGTCAGCATTATATCCGCGGCGGCGATAACAGGGCCTCAGGAAGGGCAGGGACCGCTGTCACGGTATTTTGACCGTTCGACCGAAGACATGCAGCTGGGCTGTAAGAGCTGGGAACAAGCCGAAAGCCGGTATGTTGAAGATTGCATCAAGCTGGCGATTCAAAAGTCGGGCCTGCTAGATACCGAAATTGACTGTATCCTTGCGGGAGACCTCCTAAACCAAAGCATAGGCACGACCTTCGGAGTAAGGGAGCTGAACAGGCCGTTCATGGGGCTTTTCGGGGCATGTTCCACGTTTGGCCTTGCGATGGCTCTGGGTGCGATGCTTGTTGACGGCGGGTTTTACCAGCATGTCGTCGCGTCCGCTTCAAGCCATTTCTGCGCGGCGGAAAAACAGTTCCGCTTCCCAATGGAGTTTGGCAGCCAGCGACCGCCAACATCCACTTGGACCGTTACCGGCAACGGCGCCGTCGTGCTGTCAAGAGAGGCTAAGGGGCGGTTCCCCAGGGTTACGGCTTATACGGCGGGGAAGATTGTGGATCTTGGCGTCAACGACGCAAGCAATATGGGAGCCGCGATGGCGCCTTCGGCGGCAGACACGCTGATTGCGCACTTTAAAGACACGGGCAGGGCGCCCGAGTATTATGATTTAATCATTACAGGAGACCTGGGCCATGTGGGAGGGGAACTGGCCGTCAGCATAGTGCGCGAGCAGGGTTATTGCCTTAAAAACTACTCTGACTGCGGGATTGAGATATTCAACCGCGAGACCCAGGACACCCACGCCGGGGGGAGCGGATGCGCTTGTTCCGCCGTTACGTTCTCGGGGTATTTATATAACTGCCTTACGGAGAAACGGATGAACAAGATTTTATTCATGCCCACGGGGGCGCTGCTGTCTACCACGTCTTCCCAGCAGGGGGAGACTATCCCCGGCATATGCCACGCCATTGCGATAGAAAATGAGGTGGATTCCTGATGGATTACTTAAAAGCCTTCGTTATAGGCGGTTTGATTTGTGTCGCAGGTCAAATACTGATTGACAAGACCAAGCTCACGCCGGGCCGCATTCTTGTGGCCTTCGTAGTGGCGGGCTGCGTCTTCAGCGGCCTCGGATGGTACGGAAAGCTGGTTGATTTCGCCGGAGCAGGCGCAACGGTTCCGCTTCCGGGCTTCGGACACAACCTGGTTAAAGGCGTTATAAGAGAGATAGACGAAGCCGGGCCGATAGGCATCCTTACCGGCGGGCTGAAAGCCGCCGCCGCCGGGGTTACGGCAGCGGTGCTGTTCGGCTTGCTCACCGCGGTGTTCTTTAATCCTAAGGAAAAGGGGTGATGTTCTGGCTTTGCCTGGTTTAAGCTCAGTAACCCCCGTAAACAGCCGGTTTGCGGGGGTTAAGCATGAATTTCTTACAAACAACATTGACTCCCGCATAATCACGTTGTATAATTAACCTCCTACATAAGCTCGCAGTTGTCAATATGGATATGGAATAAAGGAAAGCGAAGAGAAAATAATATGGTAAGGATTAATGTGAACCGGGAACATTCATTCGCTCCGTTGGTAAATCAGCAATCCCATACATTGATACTGGGCAGTCTCCCCGGCGCGGAATCGTTACGCCGTCAGCAATATTACGCGCACCCCCGCAATGCTTTCTGGCGTATTGTTTACGCGATTTTCGAGAGCAAGCCCGATGAGGATTACTCGCTGCGCTGTCAGTTTATCCTGTCAAATAACCTCGCTTTGTGGGATGTTTGCGGTTCCGCCGAAAGAACCGGTTCGGCGGACAGCAAGATAGTTCATATTGAACCGAACGATATTAATGGTTTGTTAAACAGCTGTACGAACATCCGGCGTATAATTCTGAATGGGCGTAAAGCCGAAAAGGAGTACCACCGGTTTTTTAGTTCGCTAACCGTTCCTGCTGTCTACGCTCCGTCAACAAGCCCCGCGTTCGCCGCGTTATCGTTCGGGGAAAAGCTGGCCGCGTGGCGTAACGCCTTGCGGCCTTGCGACTGACTTAAATTAACGTTACCTTCTTAGGCGCGGCGGCGCTTTCCCGCTCGATAAGCCGGGGCAGTGTCGTATAGGTTTGCACCTGCATTTCCGGCTTTTTTATCTTGTTTACAAGGAGCTTCCCCGCAGACATGCCCATTTCGTACATGTCTATGCTAACGGTTGTAAGCATAGGCGCCGTCCACTGTGCTAGCGGATAGTCGTCGAAGGTTATCAAAGACAGATCATCAGGGACGTTTATACCGCGCCGCTGTAATAGCCTCAAACATCCGCAGGCAAGGAGGTTGTTCGCGCATACAATGGCGTCGGGCAAATAACCGTCGGTTAATGTTTTTGCCATATCGGAGCCGTTTTGTATAGTCGAATCGGCTTTAAGGATATGACTGCCGTCCGGCTTTATGCGCTGTTCCTCCAGCCGGTTTAACACGCCTTCCAGCCGGTCCTGGGAAATCCTGTCCCCATCCAAGCCTCCAATAAAGGCAATCCGCCTATGGCCTAAATCCAGCAGATATCCGGCGGCGATTTCTCCGGCCAGCTGATTGTTATTGTCTATCCAGCACAGGGAGCTGGGAAAGCCCGGCTTTCCGATTACTATGTGGGGTATTTCCAACCGGTTAATCAGCACCGCCAGCTCTCTTGTGACAACAGAAGCGTGGAGCAGCAAGCCGTCGGCCAGTTTGCCGGCTGATATGTCTTTCGTTAAGTCGCAGACTGTGTCCGCGTCGCAACCCCGCAGCTTTATCGCGTAACCCTTCAAGCGGAGAGCCGCTTCCGCTCCTGCAAGGATTTCGAACATATGGGGATTAGTGAACGCGATGTCCTTAGGCAAATATGTTAAGAAAACCACCTCACGGCTTGCTTGCCTCGCGAATGTCTGCGCCCTGGCGTTGGGCCGGTAACCAAGCCTCTCAGCCACGGCCTTTACATGCTCAGTGGTTTCGCCGGATATCGTGTATGAGTTATTAAGGGCCTTTGATACCGTGCTGATGGAGGTTCCGGCTTCCTTAGCCACCTCGCGGATTGTTACCGACATTGGTTCACCTCGATGTGATATCCGAATGGTTCAACGGACATCCCGCCGTATTCCGCAGAGTCGTCCCCGGCATTTATCGCTATAATCATTGTGTTGTTTTTATAAAAACGTTTAAACGCCAGTAATCCCTTGTTCGCGTATAATGTTTCATACTCGCCCCGTCTCAAAGCCGTGTTATCCCTTCTGAGCCTTATTGCCCATTTATAAAAATTAAACATATCCATATCGCCGTCCCAGGCCATTGGCCGGCGGTACTCGTCTTCTAAAAGCCCGGTAAATCCCTGCTCATCACCGTAGAAAACACTCGGAACGCCCACAAAGCACATTTGAAACAGCAGGGCCAGCTTTAACCGCCGCTTGTCGCCTCCGCATAGGGAAAGAAAGCGGCTGACATCGTGGCTGTCCAGAATATTCAGTTGGGAATAGACCAAGTTTTTGCGGTAACGCACCAGCATGTCCGTGATTCTGGCGTTGAAGGCTTCGGCGTCAATAGCGCCCGCCGCGAAAAAGTCCCGGCAATGCTTGCGGAAATCGTAGTTCATCGCGCTGTGGAACATGGAACCGTCCAGCCAGTGACTGGCGTTCACCCATAGCTCCCCGATCAGAAACGCATTCGGATTGACCGACAGCGCCGCCTCCCGGAACTGTTGCCAGAACCTGTCGTTCACCTCGTCGGCGACGTCCAGACGCCAGCCGTCTACATTGTATTCTTTTAGCCAATGTTTGCACACGTCGAGCATATAGGCCGCTGTTTCAGGGTTCGCCGTATCCAGCTTGGGCATTAAGCGTTCATAAGCGAAGCACTCGTAACCCGGGTCGGTATCCCCGGTTTCAGGGCGGATAACCGGGAAATCAAGGCGATAGAACCAGTTCGCATAAGGTGAAGTTCTGCCGTTTTTAACTACATCGTTAAAAGCGAAAAACCGCCAGCCGCAGTGATTAAACACCCCGTCGATTATAATGCGGATATTGTTTTTGTGGAGAATATCAACCATTTCCTTAAAATCTGCGTCGGTTCCAAAGCAGGGGTCAACATGATAATAGTCAAGCAAGTCATATTTGTGGTACTCTCCGGCGCAAAAAAGCGGGTTGATGTAGACGCAATTTATACCCAGCTCAAGCAAGTAATCCACATTTTCCGTTATTCCACGGATGGTTCCGCCCAGCTTTCCTCTTGTTATTTCGCCCGTCCATTCCTTTTCAATGGGTTTTTTACTGATATAACGGCGGCCTGTGGCAAAGCTGTCCGGGAATATGTTGTATATGACCGCGTCTTTTACCCATTCCGGAGCTTTGGCTATATCCGCCCGGTGAATATAGGGCAGCTGGAAAAACTCTGAACGTTCGGCGGGCGGATTATCGCCGAAAAGGCCCGCGTAATACAGCATTTCCTGCCCGCAGTATAGCTCAAAGTAATAGCATAGGCGGCGGTAAGGGGTCTCAAATTCAATCTCCCACCAGTCAAAGAGTTTATCATAATACTTTACCTTCATTACAGCCGGAGTGAAGCTAACAGGGTTCATTCTGTCAGCCCTATCGCCGAAAAACAATATACAAGACGACAAATCACCCCTAGCGGCGCGCAGGCGGAACAGCACCCGCGTCTCGCTGAGGGCATGGGCGTATTCGGACATGGGGATGTGTTGAATTGCATCTATTTTCATTCTGATCTCCTCGATCTCTGTGTCTCTGTGCCTCTGTGTGAAGGAATATTTACACACGGAGGCACAGAGGCGCGGAGAAAACCTTTAGGCGGATTTTAATTTCACAGCAATAACATATATCAAGCTGTCGGCACTATATAAGCCTTTCAATTATTCATTATTCATTTTTCATTATTCATTGGGCTGACTGTGTCAGCCCTTTACACCCCCAGCTGTTAGACCGGAAACCATATGCTTCTGCGCAGCGAAGAAAATTATCAGTATCGGCAGCGACACCACAACGGAGGCTGCCGCGAAAATGGGCCAGCTTCCGCTCATCTCTGTCGCCTGGAGGGAATACAGCCCCGCCGCCAGTGTGTAATTGCTCTCTCCTGTCATAAACGTTATGGCGTAGATGTATTCGTTCCATACATAAATCAAGACCATTACCCCGGTGACGATAATCGCGGGCTTTGCCAGGGGCAGAAGGACGCTGACAATTGTCCGCCTGCCGTTGGCTCCGTCAATCCTGGCAGCTTCCTCAATTTCTATTGGGATGCTGTCAAAATAGCCTTTAAGGTTTAAGAGTCCAAAAATCGCCATTGTTCCGATGTAGATTAGGATAAGCCCGAGTTTTGTGTTAATTAGGCCCATAGGCGAGAGCAGTTTATATATCGCGAACATCGAGAGTATCGCAGGGAAGGAATGGAGCATTAGCAACCCGCTAAGAATAGTCTTCCTGCCTCTGTATCGCAGCCGGGAAAGACTGTACGCTCCCGGAACCGCTGCAAGCAAGGATATACAAACGCTGGAAACGGCTAGTATAATCGTGTTCCCAAGCCATAGTAAAACCGGTTGGCCGAAGATAACGGCACGGTAATTTTCCAGTGTAAAGGTTTTGGGTATAAAGGAAAAGTCCGAGCCGAAGATGCTGTTGCGCCCGTTCAACGATACGGAAACCGCGTATAGTATCGGTATCAGCACGGCGAAGCATATTGCAATAAAGAATATGTTGAGCAGTATAAGCCCGGCGCGTTCATATATTCTTCTCATTGCCAGGCCTCCTTATCTTTGACAGCAGCGCAAAACTTATAAGCAAAAGGAAAATGATAATAGAAACCGCCGAAGAAAAGCCGTAGTTATTCGTTACAAAGGCATTTTCATAGGCATAGGTTAGCACGGTATGGATATTCGCCCCGGTTTTCGCGCCTACCTGCTGGGTCAGCAGATAGATGACGTCGAACTGCTTAAAGGTGGTGAACAGCGTTATCACCACGGCCGGGGCGATAATGGGCGTGATCGCGGGGACTGTGAGCCGGATTTGGCGTGTGAACCACCCGGCCCCGTCCAACATCGCGTTTTCATAATAGCTCTTGTCAACGCTCTGCAGCGCCCCGTCCATTATCATTATCATAAAAGGCAGGGCCAGCCAGAGATTGACGACGAGGCAGCATATAAAAGCCAAAACATCTCCGGCAAGCCAGCGAACCGGCTCTGAGCCCCAGCCTGAAAGCCACTGGTTAAGCAAGCCGAACTGAGGGTTAAACATGCCGTTTTTCCATAGCAATATCGACACATAACCAGGCATAGCCCACGGGAACATCAGGAGCGTCTTATAAACCTTGCGCGGTCTTAGCTTCTCTATGTTGAGAAGGCTTGCCATAACGAAGGCTATTACAAGCTGGAGGATCATGTTAAGGGCCGTCCACAGAACCGTAAGCCCTAAGGCCCGCAAAAAACCGGAATCAACAACGGATAAAGCGCTTATGTAATTCTTAAAGCCGATTACGGCGAAATCAAACCAATGGTAGACGTTCATGTTGGTTAGGGAGATATAGGCGGTGTAGATTATCGGGAACACCACAATCGACCCCGCAAACGCCAGAGCGGGTATGTTGCAGACCCAAGCGGATAGCGTGTTACGCTTCTTACCGTTCATATCAAACACCTACTTCATTGCCTTAATCAAATCCCAGGCGTTCTTCTGCGCGTCCGCCGCCGCCTCAGCCGCGTCTCTGCCCCGCATATTTATATCCACAAGGAGGTTGCTCACCACATTCCACATAACGTCCATTTCGGGAATGTTGGGCATCGGAACGGCCTTTTCGGCCGTCTGCCGCATCATCATAACAAGGCTGTCGTTCTTTATATCGTCAGCATCGTAACAAGCCTCAAGAGCCGGAGCGCAGCCGCTTGCCTTCGCCATCGCAGCGCCTATCCCGGGGTTAAGCAAGAGCTTTAACACCTCTCTTATCGCAGCATTCTTTTCTGGGTTATCGGCAGCCACCTTTAATACATGAAGACCCTGAACCCCTGAATAAGGCGCTATTGGAAGCCCTGTCTCATCCACGACGGGCATTGGGGCAAGTCCCAGGTCGATGCCGCTCTCTCTCGCCGTCGGCACAAGCCACGGCCCGCCGATAGTGGAAGCGGCCCTTCCTTCGCGGAACAGCGTGTTCACGGTTGCGTACTCGCTTTCACCGGGCATCCGTTCAACAAATTTCCCGTGGTATTCAAGGGCCTTAACGGTCTCGGGCGTATCAAGCAGCGGGACCCCGTCCTCGGTGACTATGCCGCCCCCGAAACCGTGAATCCATCCGGCGCTGTAATAGGCAGTGCTGTGCTGCTCTATAAAACCGTATTTCCCGCCTGCTCCGCTTGCCATGAAGCTGTAAAGCTCTTCGGTAGTCGCCGGAACCTCGTCGTCGGGCATTAAAGCGCGGTTGTACATAAACAGTAAAGTCTCGAAATAGATGGGCAGCTGGTAAACCGCGCCTTTATACGTCGCGGCTTCTATTGTCATTGGCAGAAAACCGCCAAGAGCAGCTTTATCAACAAGCTCGGTTATCGGCGAAAGTATGCCCATTTCAGCATACACGCCCAGTTTATCATGGGCGAAAAAGTAGAAGTCAGGGGCGGCCTTTGGATCGTTGCCCACCATTTTTAAGGCCTCGGTCAAGCCGTTTTTCTTCTCAAGCCTCACGTTAATATCGGGCTTCAAAGTGTCCAGCTCCGCTTGCAGCGCGGCGGCGACGGCGTCCTCCTTGTCATGCCAGATCACCAGGCCGAGCCCCTTGCCTTCCCCGCCTGATTCATCGCCGCCGCAGGCGGGGAGGCTCAACATAGCTGTTATTGCAAGTATAAACAGGATAAAGCGTTTCATAACGACCCCTCCCCGTGGGTACAACCGATATTGTTATCCAAACAGCTGTGCCAGTAACGCCGCTATAGCGTCAATCAGCTTTTTCCATACTGCAAGCGCGGCTTCCGCCGGTTCCAAAACAGACTCCGAAGGCGATTCCGAGGCGGGCTCCTCATACTCATATGTATAGTTCTCCGCGTCCGTGACGGTTATCCATATGTCTTTGCCTGTTTCAAGCCCCTTCATGTCGCCAGTCTGCACCGAGCCGCCGTTCGCGTTTATTATAAACGAATTCACCCATCCAGGCAGGGTTATTTCATGCCAATCGCCGTTTAATGTAAGCGCTTGACCGGGCCATGAGGGAAAAGCGTTCGTGCCGTCAGGGTCAAGCCAGGCCCAGAGGTTCGGGGCTTCCCAGTCCGCCGGGACTTTTGCGCGAACGGTAATGTCGGGCACGATAAGGTCAGGGTTCTCGTAATATGCCACGGCGGTAAGGTCGTCGGCGACAATTACCCAAATATCTATGCCTTGTTCAATGTCTTTTATATCAGCGGTTTGCACGGCTCCGGCGTTGGCGTTGATAATTACGGAGTTTATCCAGCTTGGCGCTTTTGCGCTATGCCAATCGCCGCTCTCCCTCATTGCTTCGCCTGGCCAGGCGGCGAAAGCGTTTGTGCCGTCCGGGTCAAGCCAGGCCCAAAGGCTTGGGCTTTCCCAGCCTTCCGGCACCCTTGCGTAAACGGTGATCTTTTCCACATATTCCGGGGCATCGCCCTCGGTCAGCGGTTCAAAGGATATAGCGGCTTCGTCGGGCGATGTCACTGTAACCCAAAAGTCCCCGCCTTCCGCCTTGAGCTCCATATTCGTCTGAACCGTGCCGTCGTTAGCGTTTACAATGATGTTTGTGGCCCAGTTGGGCAGATAGATATAATACCATCCTGGATTATCCGGCAAAGCCTCCGCTTCTCCGCCCGGCCAAGCTGTGAACGCGTTGTTGCCCGCGTCGTCCCATGCCCATATACTCGGGTTTTCCCAGTCCTCGGGAACGCTGACATAAGCGGCGGCCATGCCCTCCGGGGCGGCGGCGTAGGCTGCATGACAAATCGCGACCATAGAGAACGCCATAATTAAAGCTGCAAAGAACAAACGCCTCTTTTTCATATTGCTGACCTCCTTTTAAGTACCGTTTATCACGGTTTATGCTTAATATGATGTGGGATTTTGGAATAAAAGTCAAGAAAATATTGCGAAAGCGTTTTCTTGCCATTCGCATATTCCGGCGCAAGATTCAACGCGCGGATTTTGTTAAGCCTTCATATTCATCTCTGCCAGTTGACGTTTATCAATACAACGACTATAATTATCGTATATCTGCCGAGTGTGAATGTTCAAAGAAAACTAACCGCCGGGTCATCAAACCCGAAAACAGCCAAGGAGGCGCCAACACATGAGTAAACCTGCGTCTGACGCTTTATTTTTTCGAAAAAACTTCAATTCATGCTGGACGGGTTATTAGCGCCTAACTGCCCGCCTGATATTTTGCGAAACCATCCAATGACTGTTTTAGCCTTTGCATTTGATTTGCATATGAACAGGCTAATGGCAAGTTATTGAGGGAGACATAAGCGTCACAAACAACAGCTTCACCATGCCCGCCGCAGATGTGACTGTCAAGGCGGTATTTGAGCTAATTCCGGCTGCAACCTACACCGTCGCCTACAACGCCAACAATGGCACAGGCACAATGGCGAGCGACACGGTAATACAAGGCGCGAACTACACCATAAAAGCTAATTCGTTCACACGCTCAAATTACAACTTTGCGG
>JAISVU010000065.1 GCA_031271375.1 Clostridiales bacterium
GGGCTGTTCGGGTCATTGTTCTTTGTGACCTGGCTTGGATGGCGGCTGTCGCTCCTCGCGGGGAGTTTTACGCTGGCGATAATGATACTGCCGCTGATTATGCGCACAACGGAGGAAGCGCTTAAATCCGTTCCCGACAGCTACAGGGAAGGCTCTTTCGGCCTTGGGGCGGGGCGTCTGCGCACGGTGTTCCGCATTGTGCTCCCCGCAGCGGCTCCGGGCATATTCGCGGGCATTATCCTTGCGATAGGACGTATCGTTGGCGAGACGGCGGCCCTTATACACACCGCAGGCACCGTGGCTCAGATCCCCAAAACGCCGATGAACTCGGGCCGAACCTTAGCGATACACATGTACGCCCTTTCCAGCGAGGGGCTTCATGTGGGCGAAGCCTACGCCACCGCTGTTATATTGCTGGTAGTAGTGGTGGGGATTAATACGCTTTCGGCCCATATAGCGAAGAGAATAACCAAGAACTGAGGTAATGCGATATGAAATTCACACTGCGCGACGTAAATCTATGGTATAATGACTTTAAAGCCCTCAAGGACGTGAGTATGAACATTGAGGCTGAAAAGATCACCGCGCTGATAGGTCCGTCGGGCTGCGGAAAGTCCACGCTGTTAAAGAGCCTTAACAGAATGAACGACCTTATAGAGGGCTGCCGTATCGAGGGGGATATCCTCCTGGACGGAGAGAATATTTACGCCGATATCGACGTAAACCTATTAAGAAAGCGCGTTGGAATGGTGTTTCAAAAGCCCAACCCCTTTCCTATGAGCGTTTATGATAATATAGCTTTCGGGCCGAAAACCCACAGGATAAAATCAAAGTATCAGCTGGACGAGATTGTTGAAAAATCCCTTAAAGACGCCGCTATCTGGGACGAAGTAAAGGATAGGCTGAAAAAGAGCGCCCTTTCGTTATCCGGGGGCCAGCAGCAGCGCCTCTGTATTGCCAGGGCGCTGTCGGTAAACCCGGATGTGCTGCTGATGGACGAACCCACTTCGGCTCTCGACCCTATTTCCACTTCAAAGATTGAGGACTTGGTGCTTGAACTCAAGAAAGAATATACTGTTGTAATCGTTACGCATAACATGCAGCAGGCTACGCGCATTTCCGATAAAACCGCCTTCTTCCTCCTGGGGGAGATGGTGGAGTACGGCGATACGGAGCAGATTTTCTCCATGCCAAAGGATAAACGATGCGAGGATTATATCACCGGGAGGTTTGGCTGATGAGGAATAAGTTTGACGAACAGCTGATCCAGCTTAACGATATGCTTATCGAAATGGGGGGCTTGATCGAGACCGCCATCTCTTTGGCTACCCAGGCTATGAAGGAGCAGAGCGTGGAGCTTGCGCGAAGGGCCATCGCCTTTGACCAGGACGTGGATCAGAAGGAAAAGGATATTGAGGCGCTGTGTTTAAAGCTCCTGCTTCAGCAGCAGCCCGTGGCAAAGGATCTGCGGCTTATTTCCGCCGCCCTCAAGATGATAACGGATATGGAGCGCATCGGCGACCAGAGCGCGGATATCAGCGAGATTACGATAATGATGTCCGGCGAGCCTTATATAAAGAAACTGGAGCATATCCCGCAGATGGCGGCGGCCACGGTAAAGATGGTTACGGAATCCATCGACGCCTTTGTTAAAAAGGACCTTGAGCTGGCCAACTCCGTCATTGAGTACGACGATGTGGTGGACGACCTATTCGATGTTATTAAGAACGACTTGATTGACTTGATCCGGGCGGACAGCGCCAATGGCGAGCAGGCGATAGACTTATTGATGATAGCGAAATACTTCGAGCGTATAGGCGACCACGCTGTGAATATCGCGGAATGGGTGGTTTTTTCGATAACCGGGAAAAGGGGCGGCGAATGAGCGCCCGTATGGTTTACATCGTGGAGGACGACGAGGATATCCGGGGCATAGTTGACTACGCGCTGCGACAGGCGGGTTTTGAGCCGATGGGTTTTGAGGACGCCGAGGGTTTTTTCCATACCCTGGCCCACGCGCCTTCCAATGAGCAGCCCAGCCTGGTTCTGCTGGATATTATGCTCCCGGGCGACGACGGCCTCGCGATACTAAAGCGGCTGCGGAAATCGTCAAAAACTAAGGCGCTGCCCGTAATTATGCTTACTGCGAAGGGCAGCGAGTTTGATAAGGTCGTTGGGCTGGATAACGGAGCCGACGACTATTTAACAAAACCCTTCGGCGTTATGGAGCTTATTTCCAGGGTGAACGCCGTTCTTCGCAGGGGGGCGCCGCCCGAAACGCGCCGCAACCTAAATTACGGCGGGATATACATGGACGCCGCCCGCCGCGCCGTCACTGCGGACGACGCGCATGTGCAGCTGACGTTTAAAGAATATGAGCTGCTGCATTATCTGCTGCTCAATGCCGGGCTGGTGCTGGGCAGGGACAGGATAATGGAGTCCGTATGGGGTTACGACTTCGAGGGCGAAAGCCGCACCTTAGACATGCACATACGATCCCTGCGGCAGAAACTGGGCGCTGCCGGGGAACATATCAAGACTGTGAGGAACGTGGGGTACCGGCTTGGGGAGTGAACAGTTAAATGAAAAAACGTATCTATTACAATTTTCTTGTACTTATTTTGCTGTCCGCGCTGCTGCTGGTGGCTTTTGTCTGCGTTGTCTTTTACGTTACGGGAAGGGACAGGGAGATACGAACCTTAAAAACCGATACCATGGTAACGGTTATAGAGCCGGACGGCACGGTCTTACTGGATAATAACGGCAAAGCGAATGAAGCGGAAGACTATCTTGCCGGCGAAGAGTTTGCCGAAGCGCTTAGGAGCGGGCGCGGAGAAGCGGTCCGTAACAGCGGCGCCGGCGGCGAGACATATTATTACGCGGTGAGGCAGGCCGACGGCAGCATCCTGCGCGTGGCTAAAACCCTCGGTAACTTGAACGACGTGTTCCTAACCGTTATTCCCGCCGTGATTCTTGTTACCGCGGCGGTGCTGATCTTTGCCCGTTACATGGCGAAGGCCCTTACGACGCGTATTATAAAGCCGCTGACGAATATAGACCTCGAAGGGGACAACGAACCTGTTTATGACGAGCTGATTCCGTATGTAAGGAAGATCGACCGGCAAAAACAAGAACTGGCCAATACCGTCGCCGATTTAAAGCGCCGGGCCGACACGATAGGCGCGATAACCCGGCATATGAAAGAGGGGCTGATCCTTATTTCCCCGTCAGGCGGCGTCCTCATGGCTAATAACAGCGCCGTCCAGATATTCGGCGATCAGATATACAGCGAAGCGGATGAACGGAACATCCTGCATATATACCGCGATATAGCGTTTCAGCAGTGCGTAAAAATCTGCCTGAGCGGCACAGCGCAAGAGATCCGGTTAGAGCGGGACGGCAAGGTGTTCGACGTGTTCTTAAATCCTGTCCGGGGGGAAGGCGCGGAAGCGGAACTCAGCGGCGGCGTCATTCTGTTCTTTGATATAACGGAGAAGCAAGCCGCTGAAAACCAGCGCAAAGAATTTTCCGCAAATGTGTCGCATGAGCTAAAAACGCCCCTTACGACTATTTCAGCGCTGGCGGAGATGATGGGGAACGGCATGGCAAAAGCCGCGGATATAAAGGAATTCGCGGAAAAGATAACGGATCAGTGCCGTCGGCTTATTAATATTATTGAAGGGGTCATCCGGCTTTCTTCATTCGACGAGGGGAAGGTGGAGGCGGAGTTATGCGAGTTTAACCTCTATGAGCTGGCCGCTTCCGTCGCCGGCGTCCTGCGGCCCAAAGCCGAAGAAAGGTCCGTCGCCGTTGAAATTACCGGGGACAGGTTTAATATTTACGCGAGCCGGTATATGATTGACGAGATGCTGTATAACCTGATCGAAAACGCAATAAAGTATAACAAGGAGAAAGGCGGCGTAACAGTGCGCCTGGTCAGGGAAGGCGGTTTCTGCAAAATATCGGTTTCGGATACGGGCATAGGCATCCCGCCCGAGGATCAGCCCCATGTGTTTGAACGTTTCTACAGGGCTGATAAATCCCGCTCAAAGAAAACGGGGGGCGCGGGTCTTGGCCTCTCCATTGTCAAGCACATAGCTGCCCTCCACGGGGGCAAGATCGAGCTTCACAGCGTCCCGGACGAAGGCACGACGATTACTTGCCGCATCCCTATCCAGGCTCCAGGTTCTAGGCTCTAGTAAGCGCTGATTAAGGTAAGCTCGCTCTCAATTTGCGTCGCCTAGAAGCGTTGGCGACGCCGCTGTTAGCTAAATTTTTCGTGAGCTTTTGATTTAATCAGCGCTTACTCTAGGCTCCGGTATCTCTTCCGCGTCGCTCCATATACGCTCCAGGTTGTAGTATCCGCGGGATTCCTTGTCAAAGATATGCACTATGACGGAACCGAAGTCCAGCAGCGCCCATCCGCCCGTATTAACGCCTTCGGAATGCAGCAGGCGTATGCCGTGGTTATGGAGGGCCAGCTCAACCGCGTCGCATAAGGCGCGCATCTGATTCTGGTTTCCGGCGGTGGTGATGAGGAAATAATCGCCAAGCACCGAAATGCCGCTTATATCCAATAACTTTATATCTTGTCCGAATTTCTCGTCCAGCGCTTTATAAGCGGCGACAGCCGCCGCGAAGAGTTTTTCATCCTTTGCCAATTAAGTATCCTCCTTTTCGGATTTAATCGTATCTACCATATATTCATAGGCCTGCTGGCTTAACGGATGCAGGCTGTTATCCCTGTTAAAAGCGATCTTTTCCGTAAGCGCGCGGATAACGGCGCCGTCCAGATCCGTTTCGGCGAAGGCCCGCACAGAGATTACATCCTCGCGGTCAGGCCGCGTCGGTTCAATATAGTCGGCGACGAGCACGACCTTTTCCAGCTTGCTCATGCCCGGGCGGCCCGTGGTGTGGTACATGACGGCGTTAAGCACGTCCTGGTTCCTAACGCCGAATTCATGCCGCGCCATCTCCGCGCCTACCAGCCCGTGGATGAGACTGGGGCGTTTAGCCGCGACGCCGTTTATCTCGACGCCGTAACGCCTTGCCTTAGAGAGCAGTTTATCGTCGGGGAGGCCTCTCGCCGCGTCATGGAGAATACCGGCAAGATAAGCGTTTTCTTCATCCGCCCCGTAAAGAGCGGCCAGCCTTCGCGCCTCGACGGCGACGGATTTCGTGTGCTCAAATCGTTTAGCCGACTGTGTGTTTCGCAGTATCTTCAAGATTTCATCCGCCGGAACATGCTCATTGCGCCGTTCTTTTAAATATAACCGATGCTCTTCAATAAAGCCCGCGACGTTATCCGGGGTAAGGTATCTGACCGGAAGCCCCGAGGCTGCCCTGCCGCGTAAGGAGCTGGACGAAATATCCACCGCGGGGCAGTCCAGCATCTTTATGCGCCCGTTCATTGCGCGCACCTTCGCAATAACCTCTTTCAGCTGTTTCCTATCCGTCCCCGGCCTGCCCGCCACAACGAAAGCCGCCAGCTTAAACAGCGCACTGGCCTCTCTCCAGCGCAAGACATCCGCGAACGCGTCGGCTCCGGTTATAAAGAACAGCTGCGTTCCGGGGCAGGCCGACCTCAGGGCCCTCAGCGTGTCCACCGTATAGGTAACGCCCTCCCGGTCCAGCTCAATCCGCGAGACATGGAACGCGGGGTTGGACGCCGTTGCCAGCCTTGTCATCTCGAAACGCAGCGCGCCGGGCGTCAGGGGTTTGCCCTGTTTGAACACCGGGTTCCCCGCCGGGATGAACAGCACAACATCCAGCCTAAGCTCGGCCCTGGCCGATTCCGCCGCGGCGAGATGACCGTTATGGATGGGGTCAAATGTGCCGCCCATTATACCGATACGCTTCGCTCCCGCTAACCTTACAGTGTCGGTCTCGGGCAGTCCGGCTTTTTTAATGCTCTCTTCGTTCGATTTCTTCAATCATACCTACCCTCTCGGCGTGCCTGCCGCCTTGAACTTCCGCGTCAAGCCAGGCTTCGACTATGGACAGGGCTATGCCAGGGTCCGCCACCACTCTTGCGCCTACGCATATAATATTCGCGTTGTTATGCTCTTTGGCCATCCGCGCCATATAAGTGTCGCAACAGGTCGCGGCGCGTATCCCGCGCACTTTATTGGCCGCGATGGACACCCCGATTCCCGTGCCGCAGATAAGAACGCCCGCGTCGCACCGTCCGCTTGCGACTTCACGGGCCGCCTGTTCCGCTACTTTCGGATAATCGCAGCGTTCAGCAGCAGGCGCGGTTAATTCAAGGAGCTCGTGCCCCCTGTCTGTCAGGCATTTCGCGATAACAGGCAGGAAATCGGCTGCGGCGTGGTCGCCGCCCAGGACAATTTTCATTAAAACACTTCCTTGCGTTTCTTGACTTCAACCCATTTTTCAGTATAATAATAGTGTATCACCCATCCGGCAAAAAGGCAAAGGATTTATATATGAAAAAGTTGTCTGTCTATGTACATATACCGTTTTGCGCATCAAAATGCTCCTACTGCGATTTCCTTTCTTTCGCGGGATGTTCGAAAAATCTGCTGGAGGGCTACGCAGACGCCCTGATAAAGGAGATTGACCGGGCGGCGGCGGAATTCACCGATTACAAGACCGACACGGTCTTCTTCGGCGGAGGCACGCCCACCTTCCTCCCCGCGGTAAACCTGGTGAAAACGCTGGATGCCCTGCGCGAGCCGTACCATATTGTTGAAGACGCCGAGATAACGACGGAGGCAAACCCCGAGAGCCTGGACTTTGACAAACTGGGCGAGCTGCGGGCCGGAGGCTTTAACCGCCTTAGCATCGGCGTTCAGAGCTTCGACGACACATTGCTTTCCTGCATCGGCAGGATTCATTCGTCCGGCAAGGCAAGGCAGTCCTTTGAGGACGCGCGCCGGGCCGGTTTCGACAACATAAACCTGGATTTGATGTTTTCGCTTCCGGGTCAGGATATCGGCGATTGGGAAAGAACATTGGACGAGGCCTGCAGCCTTGACCCGGAGCACATAAGCTGCTATAGCCTGACCCTTGAGCCGGGTACGCGGCTTGGGGACGAGGGTTGTAACCAGGACGAGGACGCAGACCGCGCGATGTACGCCCTCGCGAAGGAAAAGCTGATTGCCGCCGGATATGAGCATTACGAAATATCCAATTTCGCGAAGCCCGGGTACAGATGCCGCCACAACCTCATATACTGGACGGGGTATGAATACAGGGGCTTCGGCCTCGGCGCCCATTCCCTCACCGACGGCGTCCGCTGGCATAACGAAACAGACCTTAACGCGTATATCAAAAGCGCCGGCAAAGGCGGAAGGCTTAACCAAGAGCCGCTGCGGGAAAGGGACCTGATATCGGAGTTTATGTTCCTCGGGCTCAGACTCATTGATGGGATAAATTGCGAGGTTTTTTTAGACAAATTCGATAAAAATATATATGAGGTTTACGGAGATCAGCTTAACAGCCTTATAAACAGGGGTCTGATAGAGCGCGACGCGGAACGGATAAAGCTGACTTCCAGAGGCTTGGACATAGCAAATAAAGTTTTTATAGAATTTATTTAATATAACACTTGACAAATAATCGCATAGGTGGTAAGTTATATTTATTGTTAGCACTCACGGCCAGAGAGTGCTAACAAAAATCGGAGGCAGCATGGAGCTGAATGAGAGAAAAATACGTATACTTGAGTACATCATAACCGATTACATCGCGACGGCGGAACCCGTAGGCTCCAGAACCATAGCGAGGAAGCATGATATGGGCCTTTCGTCCGCGACAATCCGCAACGAAATGAGCGACCTTGAGGTGATGGGCTATATCGTGGCGCCCCACGCGTCGGCGGGCAGGGTTCCTTCGGACAAGGGGTACCGGCTGTATGTGGATAGGTTGATGCGCCGCCGCGCCGCAGAAAATGACGGCGGCGTACTGAGCGACGAGGAACGGCGGTTTTTGCAGGGCGTAATCAACGATAATATTGACCGTATCGATTACTTAATGCGGGAGACGGCCAAAGCAATATCGGTATTGACGAATTATACCGCCGTGGTGTCGGAGACGGTGTCGCCGGAAGAAAAGATTCAGCACCTCCAGCTGCTACCGCTGGACGAAGCCTCCGTCGTGTTGGTGACGGTGACGGCTTCCAAGAAGGTTAAGAACCATGTGATACGCATACCCGCTCCTCCCGAACATGACGGGTTGATGCGCCTGTCCGCAGCGCTTAACGCCGCGCTGGGCGGCAAGGCTGCGGCGTATATCAGGCGCAAGCCATCCGCGGGGCTGAGGGAAGCCTTCTCCGGTTACGAGGGGCTGCTGGCCGCGTCGCTCTCGGCGGCGGCCGACGCCCTGGACGCGGGCGACGACCATGAGCTGTTCACGAGCGGAATCAAGAATATACTGGCATTCCCTGAGTTTAACGACCTGCAGAAAGCCCGCGCCGTGTTCGACGCGCTGGAGGCGAAGGACAGTCTGCTGATGCTTCTTACGGGAAGCGGATGGGAAGACGACGGAATTAATGTGGTCATCGGCCAGGAAAACGCCGTAATGAAGCTCCAGGACTGCAGCGTGATAAGGACGGCCTATTCGCTCAACGGCACGGGTTTCGGGCGCATAGCGATACTCGGGCCTACAAGGATGGATTATTCTCAAGCGGTTTCCGTGCTGCACAGCATTGTTGATTTTATAAACGACGCTATACAGCAGTGAATATTAATCTACAAAGGGGATTGTTATGGAAAAGCAAGATTTGACGGACAATGAATTGATCCAAAAAGAACCGGCCGGCAATCAGGCGCCGGCGGAGGAGCCGGAGCTTCAACCGGGGCCTGACGGCGGGAAAGCAAAAAAAAAGGATAAAAAGCGGGACAAGCAGGAGGCGGAAAATCTGATTGAAAGCCTGACGACCCAGCGGGACGAGAATATGAACCGTTATCTGCGGGCGATGGCGGAGTTTGATAACTTCCGCAAGCGTACCGCAAGCGAAAAGGCGGTGATGTACGACGCGGGCATAAGGGACGCCGTTACAAAGATTCTGCCCGTGCTGGACAACTTTCAAAGGGCAATGGCCGCGGTTTCGGAGGATAATCAAGTCACGAAGGGCTTCGTAATGATCCTGAAGCAGCTTAACGAGGCGCTTGCTGCGATGGGTGTTGAGGAAATCGCGGCGGTGGGAACGGCCTTTGACCCAAACCTGCACGACGCGGTAATGCACATAGACGACGAAGCCTTTGGGCCGTCGGAAGTGGTGGAAGAGCTGCAAAAGGGTTATAAATGCAAGGATAAGGTTATACGGTATAGCATGGTTAAAGTAGCGAATTAAGGCTTAAAGCCTAGAATGGAGGATTTTTAATGGGAAAGATTATCGGTATTGATTTAGGGACGACAAACTCATGCGTGGCGGTTATGGAAGGCGGCAAGCCCGTTGTTATAACCAATTCGGAAGGGGCGCGGACGACGCCGTCCATAGTGGCGTTTACGAAGACGGGGGAGCGCCTTGTGGGCGACACCGCGAAGCGCCAGGCCATTACGAACCCGGCGAACACCGTTATGTCGATCAAACGCAGGATGGGCTCGCGTGAAAAGGTGGCCATCGAAGGCAAGAACTATACGCCGCAGGAGATTTCGGCAATGGTGCTGCAAAAGCTCAAGGCCGACGCGGAGAACTATCTGGGAGAGCCCGTCACCGAGGCCGTCATCACGGTTCCCGCTTACTTCAGCGACGACCAGCGCCAGGCGACGGTGGACGCGGGCAAGATCGCCGGGTTCGACGTAAAGCGCATAATCAACGAGCCGACAGCGGCGGCGCTGGCCTACGGCCTGGACAACGAAAAAGAACAGAAGATCATGGTCTACGACCTGGGCGGCGGCACCTTCGACGTTTCGATCATAGACATCGGCGACGGCGTAATAGAGGTTCTGGCTACGGCGGGCAACAACCGCCTGGGCGGCGACGACTTTGACGAACGGATTATGGATTATCTGGCGTCGGAGTTTAAGAAGACCGACGGCGTTGACCTTAAAAGGGATCAAATGGCTATGCAGCGCTTAAAGGAAGCCTCGGAAAAAGCGAAGAAGGAACTCAGCAGCGCCACTACAACAAACGTCAACATACCGTTCATCACGGCGACTAACGAAGGCCCAAAGCATATGGACATTACGCTTACGAGGGCCAAGTTCGACGAGCTTATAGCCGACCTGGTTGAGAAGACGATCGGCCCGGTGCGCCAGGCGTTGAGCGACGCCAAGCTGGACCCTAAGGATTTGGGCAAGGTCCTGCTGGTGGGCGGATCGACGAGAGTGCCGTCGGTGCAGGAAGCCGTAAAGAAGATAACCGGCAAAGAGCCGTTCAAGGGGATCAACCCCGACGAATGCGTCGCCGTCGGCGCGTCGATTCAGGGCGGCAAGCTGGCCGGGGACGCCGGAGCGGGCAGCATACTGCTGCTGGACGTCACGCCGCTGTCGCTGGGCATCGAGACATTGGGGGGCGTTGCGACTAAGCTGATTAAGCGCAATACGACGATACCCGTGTCCGAGAAGCAGACCTTCTCCACAGCCGAGAATAACCAGACCGCCGTGGATATCCACGTCGTCCAGGGTGAGCGTGAGTTCGCGAAGGACAACAAGACGCTGGGCCAGTTCCGTTTGGACGGCATTGCCCCGGCCCCGAGGGGGGTGCCCAAGATTGAGGTAACGTTCGACATCGATGCCAACGGCATTGTGAACGTATCGGCCAAAGACCTCGGCACGGGCAAGGAACAGAAGATTACGATTACGTCAAAGTCCAAGCTCAGTGAGGACGAGATCAACAGGGCTGTCCAAGAGGCCGAACAGTTTGCCGAGAGCGACAAGAAGCGCAAGGAGCTTGTGGACGCGAAGAACGAGGCCGACGCGACGGTGTTCCAAACCGAAAAGCTCCTCAAAGACGCCGGAGACAAGATCGGCGACGACGATAAAGCGCGGATAGAGGAGAAGCTGGGGCGGCTCCGCACATTGACCGACGGAGTGAGCATTGACAACGTCACCGAGTCCGACGCCGAGGCGATGAAGCAGGCGGCCGCCGAATTGATGGAAGTCGTACACGAGATTTCAACGAAGCTGTACGAGCAGGCCGGGGATCAGCCCGGAGCGGATTATACGCAAACCGAATACACGCAGCCCCAGGACGGGGACATCAACGGACAGTACAAGGAATTTAACGAATAACTGAAACTAAATCAGTTATAGAATAGGTGATATCATTGGCCAAGAAGGATTATTACGAGGTTCTGGGCGTGCAGAAAAACGCCGGGGAAGAAGACCTTAAACGGGCTTACCGGAAGCTGGCGAAGCAGTACCATCCCGATGAAAACGCGGGGAACGCCGAAGCCGAAGCCAAGTTTAAGGAAGTGGGCGAGGCCTACGCGATCCTGAGCGACAAGGATAAGCGCGCCGCCTATAACCAGTACGGACACCAGGCCTTTGACGGCAGCATGGGCGGCCAGGGGTTCGGGCCGATGAACTTCGACTTTAACGACATTTTCTCCAGCGTCTTCGGAGACTTTTTCGGGATGGGCGGCATGGGCGGCGGACGCCGCCCCCAAGGCCCAATGCAGGGCCCCGACGTCCAGGTCTCTATACAGATAACCTTCGAGGAAGCCGTTTTCGGAACCGAGAAAGAACTCTCGTTGGCGATTGCCGACACCTGCGGAACCTGCGGCGGTACCGGGGCGAAACCCGGCACCTACCCGGAAAGCTGCAAACACTGCGGCGGCACGGGCCAGGAACGTGTCCTTCAGCAAACCATTATGGGCAGGATTACGACTGTGCGGCCCTGCTCGGTATGCCGCGGCGAGGGCAAGATAATACGCGACCCTTGCCCCACATGCGGCGGGCGCGGCAAGGTAAAAGCCAATAAGAAGCTACAAGTAACTATCCCCAAAGGCATAGACAACGGCCAGAGCATACGCCTCGCCGGTAAGGGCGAGCCGGGGGAAAGGGGCGGCCCCAACGGGGATTTGCGTATCGCGGTGTTCTTCAAGCCGCACAGCAAGTTTAGGCGCGACGGCATGACCCTCAGAGCCGAGATGAACATAAGCGTTACGCAGGCCGCGCTGGGCGGAGCTCTTACAATCCCTACATTATACGGCGACGAACAGTATCAGCTGAAAGCCGGAACCCAGCCGGAAACAATAATTACGTTAAAGGGCAAGGGCGTGCCGAACGTCCGCAATCCCAAGTCCGTCGGCGATTTCGAGGTAAAGCTCAAAGTACAGATTCCTACCCAGCTTACGGCAAGGCAAACAGAACTGCTAAAGGAATTAGCCCAAGCCAGCGGCGAGAACATACAGCCGACGCCGCAAGAAACCAAAAAGCCGTGGTATAGCGGCGGCAAGAAGAAAAAGTGATAACGGACAGCATAGGAAAAGAGCCAAAACTGGCAGAGGTATTGGCGGCGGCAATGAAACTTTACGCAAGCGGGATAAAGTATATTATCCCGCTTTGTTTGCTTGTATATATTCCGGTCAACATAATAGAGCTGTTCACGCCTCAAGCCATCTCGGTCGCAGCCCTGCTTGAAAATCCTGTGGGGATTGTGGAATCCGGGCTGTATGACGATTTTATGCTGTACTTTTATATTACCCAGGGCTTGCGGATCGTGTTCGGCAGCATTGTCGCCGGCGGAATGACCTATATCGCGGCTTCGCGTCTTTCTCCTATGCCTTCGGCGCTTACATCCGCCGGCCTCCTGGATTATTCCCTCGCGAGATGGGCACGCCTTGCCTATACCGGGATTCTATGCGCGGTAATCGTCAGCATGTCGCTGGCGCTGATAGTGCCCGCTATCTATTTTGGCGTCTCGTTCATGTTCCATTTGAATATAACCGCGCTGTCCGGGGAGAGAGGCCTCAAAGCCTTAATCGGCAGCGCCAAGATGATAAAGGGCCGTTTCCTGCGCTCTTTTCTATATTTCCTGGTCTTTCAGCTTATATCCCTGGGCGCCTCCGCGCTGCTTATGTATCTTATCCCTATATTCTGGCCGGGGTATGCCTTCTTTTCCTCCGCCGAGTCGTCCTTCCTTGAGAAAGCGCTGTATGTTCTGTTGAATGCGTCCGTCGAAACTATATCCTCGTTCTCGATAATGGCTCAGGCCGTCTGGTTCATCAAACTCATCCTCAATTACCGAAAACCCGGGGTCGAAAAAATAATATAATGAACGCCGTAGACATCTTCCGGGACGGCGCCGTGTTCGCGGCCGACGGAGGCTTGACAGGAACAGGAAGTTCTAGTATAATGGGCCTGTTGTTTATGATTAACACTATGTTTGCGCTTGTCCAAACATTGCGCGAGAAAAGGGATAGATCAAAACAGAGAGAGGGAGGCAGCTATGCGAATTGAGCTGGACCGTATCAACAAGAGCTTTGGCGACAACCATGTGCTGAAAGACCTATCATTTAGCGCGGAGAGCGGCAAAGCCTTCGGCCTGCTCGGGCGTAACGGCTCGGGCAAGACCACCACGATACGTATTATTATGGAGATATTCCCGATGGACTCGGGAACCGTGACGATCAACGGGGACAAGGCGAAGAAATACATAAACAAAATCGGCTACCTCCCCGAGGAACGCGGGCTCTATCCCAAGCGGCCCATCCTGGAGCAGATGGTCTATTTCGGCGAGCTGCGGGGCATGAAGGCCGCCGACGCGAAGCGCAACGCCGAAATCCTGTTAAAGAAGCTGGACGCCGAGGAATACCTCAAGCGCAAGCTGGACACGCTGTCCAAAGGCAACCAGCAAAAGATTCAGCTGGCTATCGCGCTGCTTACCGAACCGGAAATCCTTATCCTCGACGAACCCTTCAGCGGGCTGGATCCGGTCAACGCTAACGTGCTCAAGAGCCTGGTTTCCGAAATGGTAGCCGCGGGCAAGCTAGTTATCTTCTCCAGCCACCAGATGAGCAATGTGGAGGAATTCTGCGACGACATCTGCATTATCAACAAGGGCGTAAATGTCCTTGAAGGGAATCTGGCCAAGATAAAACGCGCCTATCCGCGCAACCGCATCCTCATAACCCCGGAAGACGGCGATTTAGAGGGCTTCTCAAAGCGTATCCAGGCGTCGCCGGAATTGAAGGCGCTGGTAACTGACGTCACTGCCGGGAAACGGGGCTGCGTCGTTACGATAAAGGACGAAAAAGACCGCGCAAAGCTCTTTGCGGCGGTCAGCTCTATGGGTGTCGGCGTGGACGCGTTCCAGGTTATGGAGCCGACTTTGGAGCAGATTTTCATTGAAAAAGCCGGAGACGCCCCGGACGAAGAGAAGCCGGCGGAGGAACCGGCGCGCAGAGCAGGGCTTTTTGGAAGGAGGCGCGGTTAATGAAGCAGTTCACAAAGGTCTTCAAGTTTGAATACACCAATTATATAAAGAGTAAGGGCTACATCGGTATCACGATCTTTATGCTGCTGCTTGTGATTATTGCGACGAGCCTGCCCGGTATCTCGGGGATTATT
>JAISVU010000197.1 GCA_031271375.1 Clostridiales bacterium
CCCAAGTGCTAAAACTCCGGCAGCGTCACTTCCACATCCTTATTTGTGAGCAGCTCGAAGATATGGCCCATTACCTTTTCCATCGATGTTTTGAGGTCGTGCCGTTCCGCGCCGGAGGCCGCCAGAACATCCATCTCGGTATATTTCTCGCCGCCGATATATACGGCGCAGATACCCAGCTTGTCCCCGGGATTGATAGGGGCGCGGAGGATTTCAGGAAGCCGCGTGTCCAGCGTCACGCCGCTCATTTCGTCTTCCCTCATCGGCAGGCGCAGCGTATCGCGAAAGACTCCCGTAATCTCGGGCGTCTTGGAGCGTTCGACGCGGACGCTGCCCGCCTCGTCGCCGTCGTTTATAATGGTCTCTATGTGATAGTTGTCAAATCCATAGTTCATAACGCGTTTCGTGTCCACCCATTTTTGCGCCTTGCCCCTATCGCCCCAGCCGCTGGCAAGAACAACGGAAACCAGCCACAGCCCGTCCCGTTCAGCGGAGCCGACGAAGCAGTGGCCCGCCTTGCCCGTAAAGCCCGTCTTAACGCCGTTGGCCCCGGCGAACTCGTGTAAAAAGCGGTTTTTATTCGTAATATCGTAATGGCGGCGGTCGCTGTCCCCCGAATAAGACGGCGTGTTGATTAAATCAACAAAACGGGGATCGGATAGCGCGTACCGCGCAATCAGCGCGAGATCGGCGGCGGTGGAATGATGGTTCCCTGCGTCCAAGCCGTTGGGCGTTTCGAAGACGGTGTCTTTTGCCCCCAGCTCTTTGGCCTTTTCCGTCATCATAGCGCAGAACCCCTCAACGGAACCGCCTATATGCTCGGCGACGGCCACGGCGGCGTCGTTGGAGCTTTGAAGCATTAACGCGTATAACAGCGTTTCGAGGGATATCCGCTCTCCCTCGCTCAGGTTCATCTTTACCTTAGGGGCGCCGGCCGCCCGCTTGCTCACGGTGACTGTGTCCGACAGATTCCCGTGTTCCAGCGTCAATATACCTGTCATTATCTTCGTCGTGCTGGCCATTGCCAAAGGCTCGTCAGCGTTTTTAGCCCATAAAACCCTGCCGGTTTCGAAATCCACCAGTATAGCGGCCCTGGCCTCGACAGCAGGGCTGTCCGCGCCCTTAACCCTTTGACTGGCCGCAATCAGAGCTATTACAAATGTTACCGCCCACAAAATAACACGTCTCATCAAATCCCGCCGTTTCGATATAATTTTTCATACATGGCTTTGATTTCTATGTGTTATTTTGTGTGCTTTGTGGTTAATTATTCCTCATTAAGCCCCAATTTCTTCAATTCATCCAAATTACTTACTTCGAAGCGCCGTAAAAACTCTTCAGTCGTCGCCAGCAAAATAGGCCGCCCAGGGGCATCCAGCCGTCCGGCCTCGCGTATCAAGCCCAGCTCAAGCAACCGGTTTACGGCGTGATCCGCGCTGAGGCCCCTAAGCTCCTCTATCTGCGCCTTAGTGACGGGCTGCATAAAGGCCACAATGGCCAGCGTCTCCAGCAATACGCCGGTAAGCATCTTTTTTTCCGGCAGTTTAAGCAATGACTTAACCCCGCCATAATAAACCGGGTTGGTTCGAAACTGGAACTTGTCCTCCAGGCGGACCAGCTCTATCCCCTTGCCGCCGTACTCATCCATAAGCTCCGACAGATAAAAAAAGACCTCTTCAACATCAACGCCCAATGCTTTAGCCATCCGGGAAACCTCGACGGCTTCGCCGGAAGCGAAGAGCATCGCCTCCAGCGAGGCTTTTATATACGCCGCGTCAAACAAAACGGCCTGTTCTTCGGGAGCAGGGCCGCTTTTAATAATCATCCGCAAATCAATCCTTACACATTAGTATAATATCGTCAAACAAACCTTCTTGCACCGCTATAACCTTATCTTGCCTCATCATTTCAAGCAGGGCGAGGAATGTGGTGACGACCTCGTCCCTGTCCCGCGTATCCTCAAACATTTCCAGGAACCTCAGCCGCTTTTTACGCCTTAACTCGGCTCCAAGCCATGCTATACGTTCGGAGATCGAAAAACGTTCCTTTAGGGATTTAGGTATTTCAACCCTTGTGGTATTCGTCCGCCGGTCTTTACGCAGCAGCAGATCGGCGAAGATACTGTGCAGTCTTTCGGCGGAGACAAGCCCCGATATTGCCCCGCCAGAGCCGCCCGCCGCGAAGGCCTCCCAGTCAAAACCGGGGTCGCGGTCCCTGTACAGCGCCTGGACGCCTACTTGCTCGCGTTCGGCGAGGTCAACCGCCCGTTCCTTGAATATCTTGTAACGCATAAGCCTGTCAGCCAGCTCGGTTCTTGGGTCTTCCGGCTCTTCGCCGGATTCCGGCTTTTCTTCCGGCAGCAGCATTCTTGCCTTTATTTGCAGTAAGGTCGCCGCCATAAGGATAAATTCGCTCAAAACCTCCATGTCCAAGCCGCCCGACGCGCTCAAGACCTGCATGTATTCAAGATACCTCTCAGTTATGTAGGCGATGGGTATGTCGAAAATGTCTATCTCATGCCTTGAAACCAGGTGCAGAAGCAGATCCAGCGGCCCGTCAAACGCCTCGGAGAGTGAAATGCGAAACGGATCCTTCATCAGTATATAACGCCGATAATGCCTGTTATGAAGCCGGAGAAGAACTGCCCAAGCAAGCCGAAGCACAGCATAAGCATCATTGCGATTTGCAGGTACGGCTCCCTGAGCTTAACCTTCATTCCCCATTCCGGTTTTATG
The DNA here is from genome assembly GCA_031271375.1 of Clostridiales bacterium. GTDB lineage: Bacteria > Bacillota > Clostridia > Lachnospirales > WRAX01 > JAISVU01. The sequence continues at coordinate 2,736 of JAISVU010000197.1, forward strand.
ACAGACAACACCTGAGCCCCGTCAAGGGGATGTACCGGTATCAAATTAAAGAAGAAATAGCCTATGTTAATTGTGGCTCCGGCAATAAGCATATTCGTAAAAAACCCGGTCCAGACATCGGAAACGTCGGCAGACGCCGGCATAAACCGCGCCGCAAGGCCCAAAAGCGCGCCGATAAGCAGATTTAAAACCGACGGAAGCGTATATACGATTAATGCATCCCTTTTACGTTTTTTGTAGGCGAAGGGCCGGGTCTCCACAGGTTTGCCCCATCCGAAACGGAACAGGAACAGAAGCAAAAACCCGGCGGCGTCCAGATGCTTAAACGGGTTGAGGGTAAGCCGTTTTTGGTTCTTTGGGGTAGGGTCTCCCAGCATATGGCTTGCCGCCGCCTTCGTATACTCATGGATCGTAACAGCCAGGACAATGCCCGGCACATGGATAAAAAAGGATAGAATATCAACCAGCTTGTCCAAAGTATTTTTCCTTTCCCAGTAGGGGCGATTATTAACCGCCCGCAAGGTTGACGGCATTGTCTTTTAAAACTGTTGATTATACCGTTCCTTCGCGTCGAGGAATTCCTGGTAGTTATTGGTGAAGAAATGGCTTCCCTTTTCCTCGTCGCTAAGAACCATGTATAGATAGTTGCTGTCGGCGGGGTTTAATGCCGCTAATATTGCCTGCCTGCCGGGCGCGCAAATCGGGCCTTTCGGAAGCCCAGGGTACATATAGGTATTATATGGGGAGTCCACCTCGAGGTCTGACAGCAGCAGCTGCGCCATATGCTTATTCAGCGCGTACAGCACGGTTGAGCACATTTGAAGATTCATACCCGATTTCAAACGGTTATCAATAATAGAGGAGCAGAGAACCCGTTCCTCGGGCACCATTATTTCTTTTTCAATGATCGAGGCGATAATGATGACCTCGTCGATCGTCATACCTAACTCCGCCGCCCTGTCTTCCAGCTGATAATCAAAGATCTCCGCGAAGCGGCTTAACATACGGTCGATAAGATCCGTGGGTTTTGGGTTCTGGGGCAGCCTGTAGGTGTCGGGGAAGAGGTATCCTTCAAGAAGGTTATCCCGTTCCGGCACTTCAATCAGGAAATGGTAGTACCGTTCATATTCCGAGCAAGCCTTTAAAAACGCTTCCTCGGAAAAAAAGCCCTTCTCTTCGCACAGCTGCCCTATCTGGCGCAGGCTCATGCCCTCGGGTATCGTTATCTGCACCTCAGTGGCGTAAGACTGCCCGAGGCTCACCAGCTCTTCCATTATCAGGTCGTCGCTCTGATGCGTGTTGAACGTGTATGTTCCGGGCCGGAAGAGTTCGTCGAGCCCTGAAAGCCAGGAATTGACATAAAACACCAGAGCGTTCTTTGTCAGCCCGGCGTCTTCCAGGATACGCCCTACTTCCATAGCGTCGGCGCGGTTTTCCCTGCTCCCTTCGGGGATGACTACAGTGTGTTCGACATACGGTACGGCTGTGTCCTTCTCGAAAAGGTTCTTACCAAAGGCGAAGCCCTGAACGGTAACGAAATAAACCGCAACTACGGCTACGATAATAAAGAGGATGTTGAACAAAGCCCCTGTCATGTATTCGGCTATATTGTAGATGGTCTTCATTGATCAAACCCCATAGGCAAATCCTTGGGGCAAAGCGACGCGAAGACATCAATCACATCGCAAATCTGCCCCGTCACATCCCGCCACGCGGTGATAAAGCGGTTCACATCGGCGTTGGCTTCCAGGGAATAATAGGTTCCGGCTTCCAATTTCCGCCGTTCCAAGCTGTCGTCCCCCGTTTCCAGCGTCTTCGCCCTTAAAACCATATAATCGCGTATCATATCCCGATATCCGGGGTTATTATCCACGACGGCCTTGGCTTCAAGAAAGTCCTGATAATGAGCTCCCGCTTTAATCTCATTGGCTAGCGTCTTAGCACGGTCAATGATATCATTCATATAATTCCCCTCCGTACCAGAGCCTAAGACTGAGAGCCAAGAACTCAGATAGTAACTACAAACAATACTCCCAAAGAAGAAAATGCCTTTCTCCGCACCTCTGTGTCTCTGTGTGTGAAAAAATATTTACGCACAGAGGCACGGAGACACGGAGAGTAACCACGAGGATATTTAATTTGTCTGGCTAATTTCAATTTTAAAGGTAATTATCTGTGTTCTCGGCTCTGTGTTCTCAGCCCTGGCTCAAACCTCCATTATTACAGGCAATATCATCGGGCTTCGTTTGGTCTTCTGCCACACATACTCTTTAAGGTTATCGCGTATTTGCGTTTTGATGTAAGACCATTCCACGATATTGCGATCCTCGCATTTGTCTAGGGCCTTTTTTACGATGTTTCGGGCTTCCTCCATAAGGTTTTCCGATTCACGCACATAGACAAAGCCCCTTGATATAATATCCGGCCCCGCGGCCACCGTGCCTTCCTCACCGTTAAACGAAATAACCACGATGATGATCCCGTCCTGTGACAAATGCCTGCGATCCTTCAAGACGATGCTTCCCACATCTCCTACGCCGAGGCCGTCAACCAAAACCTGCCCTGAGGGAACAGAACCCGCCGTTTTGCAGTTTTCGGCGCCCAGCTCCAATACATCGCCTATCCCTTGAATAAAGACATTGTCTCTTGGGGTGCCCATTGTGCAGGCCAGCTCCTTATGATGCTTCAGGTGCTTGTACTCGCCGTGGATGGGCATGAAGAACCGGGGCTGCACAAGGGCATGCAGCAGCTTTATCTCTTCTTGCTTGGCGTGGCCGGAGGTATGGATCTCGGCAAGGCCTTCGTAAATAACGTCCGCGCCTTTTTTAAACAAGTCGTTAATGACCCGGGATATCGACTTTTCGTTGCCGGGTATGCTGGAAGCGCTGATAATAATACGGTCGCCCGGTTTGATCTCCACCTGACGGTGGTCGCTCGCGGCCATGCGGGCCAGCGCGGACATCGGCTCGCCCTGGCTGCCCGTGGTAATAATAACCAGCTGCTCGTCGGGGTAATTGTTTATCTCGGAAACGTCTATCATAACGCGGTCAGGGATATCCAGGCATTTCAGCTCGCTTGCTGTTTTAACCACATTCAGCATCGACCTGCCGACAAAAGCCACCTTGCGGTTATAATCCTCCGCCGCCTTTACAATCTGTTGAATCCTGGGAATATTTGATGAAAACGTGGCCACCATTATGCGCCTTGAGGCCGATTGATTGAATATATTATGAAAGGTCTCCCCCACAGTCCGCTCGGATATGGTATAGCCCTTATATTCAACGTTCGTGGAATCGCACATGAACAGCAAAACGCCTTTTTTACCTAACTCGGCAAAACGCTGGAGATCCATCCTGTCGCCCTGCATTGGCGTGTGGTCTACCTTAAAGTCCCCCGAGTGCACAACAAGCCCCACAGGGGTGCGGATCGCCAGAGCCACCGCCCCGGCTATGCTGTGCGTCACGCTGATAAACTCGATTTGAAAATGTTTCCCCGCTGTAATGGTCTCGCCGGGGCTTACTACGATGCGTTCCGTCGTGCCTAGCAGATTATGCTCCTTTAACTTGAGCTCTGCAAGCCCAAGAGTCAGCAGCGTTCCGTATAACGGAACATTAAACTCCCTGCAGAAATAAGGCACTGCGCCGATATGATCCTCATGCCCGTGCGTGAGGAACACGCCCCGAATCTTGTCTTTGTTCTTGGTGAGATAAGTGAAATCGGGTATAACCAGGTCAATCCCCAGCTGGTCGTCCTCGGGGAACATCACGCCGCAGTCAACAACGATAATATCGTCGCCGTACTCCAGCACATACATGTTCTTCCCTATCTCGTGAAGTCCCCCCAGGGCAAAGACGCGTAATTTAGTTTTTTTTGAAGCCAAAAATAAAACATCTCCTTTATTATCAAATCCGGTCTATATTAGACCTCTACGTCGTAATCCTCTAACCGTGAATCGAATAGCTTCGCTATGGCTTCGAAATCCTCGTCGGCGGGTTCCTCGTAAACCAGGTTGTCCGCATCCTCGCCCACTTCCTTGAGGATGACCGCTTCGGCTTCGTCGTCCTCAAGGTGTTCGGTCTCTACCGCCAATAAATAACGCCCGTCCTTATATTCCGCCTCATCCAGAATAAAGAACTCGGTATCCTTGCCGTCGTCATCGGTTATTACAACGATGGAATTATCCCATTCTTCGTCGCTCATCCCGTGTTTTTTGCTGTCGTTGATGTCAATCGCCCCTATCTTTTTTGTTGTAATCTAAATAAGCCTGCAGTATTAACGCTGCCGCAACAGAGTCCACATACTTGCCCCGTTCCCGCCTTGACAAGCCGCCTTCGGTCAAGACCCGGTTCGCCGACGCCGTCGTAAGCCTCTCGTCCGCCAGATATACGGGGACGCGGCCCAAACCCAGAGCGGCTTCCAGTTTCCTTTTAAAATCCAGCGTCTTGCGGCATTGCTCGCCCTCGGTGTTGTTCATCATCTTGGGATATCCCAGCACCACCGCGCCTATTTCACGCTCCCTGACTAAATCGGCTAACTCCCGAACGCGCTGTTTGAGGGACTTCCCGCCTTCGTGGCGCATAACGCATAACCCCTGGGCGGTGTATCCCAGCGGATCGCTTACGGCGACGCCGATAGTCCTGTCGCCGTAGTCAAGGCCCATTATCCTCATTTGAGAGAGATTGCTCAATGCTGTTCGGGGCCGTACAAATAATCCTTAAACAGTTCCTCCAGGATATCGTCCTGCGAGACCCTGGTGATTATCTTCCGCGCGCCTTTGTGACTAGTGATGTAAGTGGGATCCCCGGACTGGATGTACCCTATCAGCTGCTTTATAGGGTTATATCCCTTTTCTTCCAACGCGTCGTAGACTTGAAGGATGACATCCCGAATAGTCTGACGGCGGGGAGGCTGAAGGCGCGTGTCAAGACCAAGTCCCTTAGGCAGTTTCTGCGTCTGATAAAATTTTTCCGATGACCTTTCGGGGTTTTCCATTGTCTTCTCTCCGTAAATCTCCGTAAAACCTGTTACGGCCGTCCTTCTCCGCATGCTACTTATTCTATATTATAATCGTCAAAAAAGCAATCGCAGTTTATGTCGGTCTGATTACAATTTCCGAATAATCCTCAGCGAGCACGACAGGAAGAATATTGTTGATAATGCTTTGCGAATTTCCCAAGAATTTAGACGTTACCTCGATATAATTAGGCGTGAAGCCGCGGAACACCCCGCTGTCCGTTTCGCGTTCAAACAGAACATCCTGAACGCTCCCGATAAACGCGCTTTTATAATCACGCCTCAGTTCCTCGCCCAGGCGGATAAACCGCCTTGCGCGGCCCTCCCTTTCGGCCTTTGGCACCTGGTTGTCCATTGCCGCCGCCGCCGTTCCGTCCCGCCTTGAATAGGGGAAGACATGCAAAGCCGCGAGTCTTTGCTCCGTCACGAAAGCCATCGACTCTTCGAAATCCTCTTCCGTCTCGCCGGGAAAGCCCGTGATAATATCCGTCGTTATCGCGGTGTCCGGCTTGACATCCCGCAGTTTATATATTGCGCGTCTATAATCCTCCGGCGTATAACGCCGGTTCATGCGTTTAAGCGTCCTGCCGCAGCCGCTTTGGAGCGACAGATGAACATGGGGGCATATGGGCAGCTCCGCGTATGCCCGCAGAAACGCTTCGTCAATGGCGGAAGGCCCTACCGAGCTTAACCTGATACGCCCGGCCCCAGGCGCCGAAGCTATCGCGTACAGCGCGTCGGCAAGCGAAAGACGCCCGTCAAGATCAACGCCGTAGGAGGCGACGGAGATACCGGAGACTACGATCTCCTTCACCCCGGCTTCCGCGACGGAACGCGCCTCACTCTTAATATCTTCAATGCGGCGGCTCCTTACAGGGCCGCGCACATAGGGTATAATGCAGTATGAGCAAAAATTCTCACAGCCGTCCTGAATCTTTACAAAAGCCCTCGTCCGGCCCTCCAGTCCGCTCACGGGCAGATTCTCAAATCCATTACTTTTATTATAGCCAGTGACGCCGTTAATAATGCCGCCGTTTCGGTTATAATTCTCTACTAAATCAACGATCAGCGCCCGGTTCTTCGCGCCCGCGACTATATGAACGCCGGGCAGGCTCAAGGCTTCTTCCGTCTTGTTCTGGGCGTAGCAGCCCGCGACGGCGATAATGGCTTTGGGGTGCCGTTCAGCTATGCGGCGCGCCGCCTGGCGCGATTTCTTATCCGCGACGGCGGTTACGGAACAGGTATTTATGATATATACGTCCGCTTCATCAAAATTATTATTGATATCGCTGTCCGCGGATATGTCCAAGACGGCGTAACCCGCGGCGCGGAAGAGTTCCAGCATCGACTCGGTGTCATACGCGTTGACCTTGCATCCCAGCGTTATCGCCGCGACGGTTTTGCGCTTACCGCTCATCGTCTTGCGGGACGTCGAACCAGAAGCGGCGTATGACATTGTAATCCTGCTCGACTATCTCATTGTCAAAAACCCCGCCGCATTTAACTATAACGCGCTCCGACGCGGCGTTCCACTTATCGCAAGCCACTAAAACGCGCCTGTTCCCGTATTCCCCGGCTTTCTTTACCGACAGCTTGAGCATCTGCGCCCCGTATCCCTTCCCGCGCAGGCTTGGCCGGACGGAACCGCCCAGGTTGCCGTTGACGTAAGAGGGCAGATGGTCATGCCCGTCAATGAGCTTATAGCGTATGTTGGCGATGCCCGCAATGACGCCGGTATCATTGTCAACGCAGAAGAACGCAGCGGATGGCAGACGGTCCGGTATTTCGCCCGCCTCGCTTTTAGCTATATGCTCCAGCCATTCCTCATAAGGCATTTCATTAAGGCCGTAAAAGCCGTTCATCGGGCTGTTTTCCCGTATAAACTCCTCAAGGAAATCCAGCGCCGCGTCCTTCATGTCTATGGTCGGTTTTACTAATGTCACTTTGGACATAATCTTCTCCTACACGGGCGGGATAACCCCGCCTCTACGGCAGCAAATCCGGCCGCCGTTCCTTCGTGGCTTCCAGCGCCTTCTCCCGGCGCCAGGCTTTGATCCTTTCATGGTGGCCGGACAGCAATACTTCCGGCACATCAAGGCCCATAAACGACGGCGGGCGCGTGTATTGGGGATACTCAAGCAACCCGTCGGAAAAGCTCTCTTCCGCCGCCGAGCCCTCGTTGCCCAGGACGCCCGGAACAAGCCGGGTAACGGCGTCTATAACCGCCATAGACGCCAGCTCGCCGCCGGTAAGCACAAAATCACCGAGGGATATCTCGTCGGGCTTGATTAACTCGACGACGCGTTCGTCAATGCCTTCGTAATGGCCGCACAGCAGAATCAGGCAGTCTTCCGCAGCGAGTTCCTTCGCGATGGCTTGGGAGAAGGTTCTGCCTCTCGGGGTCATGTACAGGGTTCGGGGCTTTAGACCGCGCTCGCCGGCGGCTTTGACGGCGTGAAGATACGCCGAATAAACTGGCCACGGCGTCATAACCATCCCGCAGCCGCCGCCGTAGGGATAATCGTCGGTTTGCCTGTGTTTATTATCGGCGAAATCGCGGATGTCTAAAGCTGTAAAATCTACGAATCCCGCGGCAGCGGCGCGTTTAAGCATACTGTGGTTTATGCCCTGGGTTATCATATCGGGGAACAGCGTTAGGGCGATAAACGTCATAGGTCTTTAAGCCCGGGGATGAGCCTTACCGTCATTACGCGGCTTGCTGTATCCACATTGACGATACACTGCTCGATAGCGGGGATAAGGATGTCCTTACGCCCGCTCCTGACGACATAGACGTCATTTGCCCCCGTCTCAAGTATATGCGTCAAAACGCCCAGTTCCTCGCCGTTTTCCTCAATAACCCGCATCTCCAGAAGATCCCGGTGGTAATATTGGTTATGCCCGAGTGGGAGGGCTTGATCCGGCGGTATGCGCAGCGTGAGGCCTTTGAGCTTTTCGGCGGCTTCCCTGTCGTCCGCGCCGGTTAGCTTGAGGATGACCAGGTTCTTTTGATAACGAACGCTCTCAATGGCGTATGGGCTCATAAAGTTGCCGGCGTCTATATAGACCTCGGTTAAATCGTCAAACCGCCTCGGGTCGTCGGTAGTGGGGAAGACCTTTACCTCGCCCCCGATACCCATTGCCCCGGTTATCACTCCTACCTCGAAGAAGGTGTCGTCCATTGCATCAGCTCTGTTGGGCTATCTCGATGTTTACCCGGATGTTCTTGTGTATCGCAGCGGCTTTCATAACGGAACGTATAGACTTTGCGATACGGCCCTGCTTGCCGATGACCTTGCCCATGTCATCGCCCGCCACGTTAAGCTGGAGGACTATGCCGCCATCTGCCTCGCGCTCCGTAACACTTACCATCTCCGGCTTGTCAACCAATGCCTTCGCGATTAACTCCAGTAAGTTTTTCATTCAAACGCACCCTGCTTTTTAAGGAGAGCACGAACCGTGTCCGACGGCTGCGCCCCTTTGGAAATCCACCTCTTCGCGGCGTCAACGTCTACCTTAATGACGACCGGGTTTGCGGTGGGGTCATAGTAACCCAGCTCTTCAATAGCGTTGCCGTCCCTAGGCGTTCTTGAATCGGCGACGATAATGCGGTAGAACGGGGTCTTCTTCGCGCCCATGCGTTTAAGTCTGATTTTTACCATGTTACATTCCTCCGTGTTGGTTTTATGGTTTATTTTTTATTGCCCTAGAATTTGTGGTTTATCCCGCTTTGTTTCATTATCACGTTTGCCATATGCCTTGATTTAATCTTACCGTCAATAGGGAAACTGTTATTAGTTATAGGGCTGTACCACATTTCATGGTCCCCCTTTCCTTTTCTGGTATAATAGCAACCGTTTTCTCTAAGCAATCGGCGCACCACTTTTTCGTAATCAGCCATCAGGCTATGCTCTCCCAATGTGCCGTCTTGAAACACAGCTTAACATTTGACGTAGGCTTATCGTTCATTTCTAAAGTTTCATAAGCGACAATCTTTACTCTGACAATTAGAGCGTCAAATGAATTGCTCTCCAACGCCAGAGGTATTTCATCACAGACCGCGTACCATACCCCGGCTTCATCATCCCATTTTACGATAACTTCGTAGTTCATTTTAATCCCCTCCCATTCAACGCCTCCAAGAATTTATCCTGGATAGGCATATGATAATACACGTCCCTGTTATGGGTTCTGCCCAGCGGATTGCGGTTTTCGTCGTACAAATCGCAGTATTCCGCCATTCGGATGCCCTCCCTTAGCTTCAAAACGGCAAATTGATTTTCCCCTTTTTGCCCTTAGGCCCCGCTCCCCCTGCGAACTGCTTCATCATCCTCTTCATATCGTCGAACTGCTTTAAAAGCTGGTTGACCTCCTGAACCGTCCTGCCGCTGCCCGCGGCTATGCGGCGCTTACGCGAGGCGTTCAGTATATCCGGGTCGCGGCGTTCCTTAGGGGTCATCGAGCGGATTAATGACTCCACCATCGCAAAGCTCTTGTCGTTTAGATCGGCGTCGCCTACATTAATCTTGTTAAGGCCGGGAATCATGCCGATTATGTTCTTCAGCGGCCCCATCTTCTTCAGCTGCTGTATCTGGCCGAGGAAGTCCTCCAGGTCGAAGTCCATCTTCTTGAGCTTCTTTTCCAGTTTCGCGGCTTCCTCCGCGTCGATTACGGCTTGGGCCTTCTCCACAAGGGTCATAATATCGCCCATGCCCAGGATGCGCTGAGCCATGCGGTCAGGGTGGAAGGCTTCAAGCTCCTCCATCTTCTCGCCCATGCCGACGAATTTAACGGGTTTGCCCGTGATCTTACGCACAGAGAGTACCGCGCCGCCCCTGGTGTCGGAGTCCAGCTTCGTTATTATGACCCCGTCGACGCCTACTTTTTCGGAAAAGCTCTCGGCCACGTTGACGGCGTCCTGGCCCGTCATAGCATCCACAACCAGCAGGATTTCCTGCGGCTTTACGGCGGTTTTGATATTACTCAGCTCCGCCATAAGCTCTTCGTCGATATGAAGGCGTCCGGCGGTGTCTATTATCACCACGTCATTGCCCATATGCGCGGCGTGCTCAAGGCCCGCCTTAGCTATTGCCACCGGGTTTGCGGTTCCCTGTTCAAAGACCGGCACGCCGTAGCTTCCGCCAACGACCTGGAGCTGCTTTATCGCGGCGGGCCGGTAGATGTCGCAGGCGACGAGCAGCGGCTTCTTGCCCTGCTTCCGCAGCTGCCCCGCCAGTTTACCGGCCGTCGTTGTTTTGCCCGCGCCCTGTAGCCCCACAAGCATGTACACCGTCGGCGGCCTGGGGGAGAAGGTCAGGCGCGCTCCCGCGCCGCCCATCAGCTCAACCAGCTCGTCATTGACGATCTTTATAACCTGCTGGCCGGGGTTTATCCCTTTCATTACGGCTTCGCCGACGGCTTTTTCGGATACGCTCTTTATGAAATCCTTGACGATCTTGTAACTGACGTCGGCCTCAAGCAGCGCCAGCCGAACCTGGCGCATCGCCTCGGCAACGTCCTTTTCAGATATTTTGCCCTTGCCCCGGAGGTTTTTGAACACCTCGCCCAGCTTGGCCGACAGGCCGTCGAAAGCCATATTAACACCCCATCCAAGACAGAACGGTCAAGGCCGCTCCTTACTATTATAGAACGCTACGAAGCCGACCTTTTTCTCGTAATCGCGGAGCCTGCGCTTAACCCGCGCCAGCAGCTCCGAAACAGCCTGACGGCTTACCGAACAGTTCTCGGCCACTTCGTTAAGCGAATAGTCGTTCATATAGTACTGTTCAAAAACCTTGCGCTGTTTGCTGGTAAGCAGCTCCCCGTAGAAGTCGTACAGCATTGTAAGCTCAAGCACATCGTCCATCCTGCGGCCCCATTCAACGGTTTTTACTTGACACCCGGGCTATTTTACTATATTATTTCTGCGTTGTCAACGGTTTTGTTGCCAGGGCGGGGATTTTGTGGTATAATGCTTGTGAGGGAGTGATAATTGTGATAGCTATTAATCAAGTTATTGAAGAGATAGAAACTCTTCCAGCCGTGTATTTTCAAGAAATACTGGATTTTGTAGGTTATCTGAAATCGAAGCGAATAAAGAATATTCCTGAGACTATGCTACTTTCCGAGCCTTCACTGGCTAAGGACTGGGATACTCCAGAAGAGGACGAAGCATGGGCAGATTTGTAATTGCATTGCATAGATGAGGAGGATGCCAAATGGATGAGCGCGTGGAATACTGGTTGGAAATAGCAGATTATGATATTGAGACAGCGAGAGCAATGTTGAAAACAGGCAGATATCTTTATGTCGGTTTTATGTGCCATCAAGTAATTGAGAAAGCATTGAAGGCGGTAATAGCTAAAGATTGCGCCGAGGGAGACATTCCTCCTAAAATTCATGATTTAACTCAACTATCCGATAATGCTAATCTGTTTAGTAATATGTCTACTGAACAAAAGGTTTTTATTGAATACTTGAACCCTTTAAACATCGAGGCTCGTTATCCCGACTATAAAAAAACGATATCTGACAGACTCAATAAAAATGTCTGTGTGAAATTAATCTCGGAAACGGAGGCGCTTTTATGCTGGATAAAACAACAGTTATGAATATAGCCAACGCATACGCCGACGCGGTTAAAAAAGATTTTTCTCCCCTTGCTGTCGTCCTCTTCGGCTCTTATGTAAGGGATGAAGCAAGAGACGACAGCGATATCGATATCGGCGTTGTATTTGAGGGATTTGAGGGGGATTGGCTTACAACGGCGTCCGCGCTATGGCGGCTGCGCCACGGCATCAGTTACGTCATCGAGCCGCATTTGCTCGACGTTAAACAGGACAAAAGCGGTTTTGTCCGGCATGTCTTTAAAACCGGGCAAGTGATATACCACGCATAGTATAACTAACGGAGGAACGCATGGCTTCAGCAAACCAAAACATCCGCAATTTTTGTATAATCGCTCATATAGACCACGGCAAGTCCACGCTGGCGGACAGGCTTATCCAAAAGTCCGGCCTGCTCACCGCCCGCGAGATGCAGGATCAGGTACTGGATAATATGGACTTGGAGCGCGAGCGGGGCATCACGATAAAGGCCCAGTCCGTGCGCCTTATCCATAAGGCGAAGGACGGGAAAGAGTATATCCTTAACCTCATCGACACCCCCGGCCATGTGGACTTT
>JAISVU010000226.1 GCA_031271375.1 Clostridiales bacterium
TCTCTGTGCCTCTGTGCCTCCGTGTGAGAAAAAAACATCCGGCTTGCAGGAGAGTCCCGTGTACCGCTGTCTTTAGTCTCTTCCATGTTATTTTTATTATTTCACACAGAGGCACAGAGGCACGGAGGAAAAAGAGGTTAGGGGAAGAACTTAGCATATTTAGCTATTATGAGGCAATTAGATAATCATTAAACTTTATAAAACCAGGAGGTAATGACATTTATGCGTCCAATCATTGGCTTGACGTCCGGCGTAAGGGAATCGCGGCACGCGGTTCATATTGACTATGTCAACTCTGTCGCCGCTGCGGGCGGCACTCCAATCGTCCTGCCCAGCAAGTGCGGGCTTGAAGCGGATTATCTGGCCGCCGTTGACGGGCTGCTCTTCACCGGGGGCGGCGACGTGCAGGGTAAGTATTATAATCAAGTCACCAGCGAGAAGGCCGGGGGCATATCCGAGGAGCGGGATGAGTTTGAAATAACCCTCGCAAGGCTCGCGAAGGCAGCGAAAAAGCCCGTGATGGGCATATGCCGGGGTAAACAGGTTGTCAACATCGCCGTCGGCGGGGATATCTTTCAGCATATCGAAGGCCATGACCAGAAGGATGTGCGCTCCGCCGCCACACACTATGTAAATGTCCTGCCTGGAACGAAAATCCACGGCTGGCTCAAGGCGGGACTGCTCCAGAGCGAGCGGGGGGACAGGATAAAGGTCAACAGCTTCCATCACCAGAATGTGGACAAGCTGGCCGAGGGTTTTATCACCGCCGCTATTTCCGATGAAGGACGTGTCGAGGCCTACGAGTCTGTTACAGACTGGTTCTGCGCCTGTTATCAGTGGCATCCCGAGGCAATGCTCCAGTCGCCCGAGCACGGAGTAATGCTTGAGCTGTTCAAGGCTTTTATAGACATTTGCCAGAGTTGAACGCGGAGCATTCGGCCTACGCCCTGCATGAGCTGCTGAGGCACTATGATATAGCGCTGCTGGTGGGGCTCAGTAAGGCCGCGGGGAAGACCACGGTGCTTAATGCCTTGATAGAAGCGTCGTTCGCTAAGGGGTATCCGGAACCGCTGGCGGTCACAAGCATTGGCCAGGGCGGCAGCATACCGGAGACGCGGCTGTATCCGGGCATGTTTGCCGCAACAGCCTCAGGCTGCCTGCCGGACTGCGATTTTACGCGGAAGATATATCATATGACGGGGATAAATACTTCCCTGGGCGAGGTTGCGGTGGTACAAGCCCTGTCCTGCGGTAGAATTCGCCTTGCCGGGCCCGCGATAAACAGTAGGCTGGACGGGTTATTACGTTATTTAAAAGAGGACTGCGGAGCCGTGCAGATTATAGTGGACGGGGCCGGAGACCGCAAAACCTTTGCAGGAACGGGGGCGGGAGCCGCCGTGGTATTATGCGCCGGCGCGGGCGAACGGGCTTTTTATATGGAGGCCGCTGTCCAGGAGATCGCCCACGCCTGCCGGATTATGTCGATCCCCGCGCCGCCGGAATGTGATGGAAACGGCGCATTCACGCAGATAGACGGGGCATTGACGATTGAAGCCGCGCAAAGGATACTGGAAGCGCGGATTAATAACGGCGGGATTGTGAATATCGCAGTCTCCGACCCCGGAAAGATATTTCTTGACCCCGCTTCATTGGATAAGCTGGAAGAACGCGGGCTGCGTATATATGCGCGAAACCCTGTTTTACTGGCCGCCATAGCGTTAAATCCGGAGCCTTTTGCCCCTACTGAGTTTATTGGACGAATGCGGGAAGCTGTGAGCGTCCCTGTTTTTGATGTGGTGAACAATGGTTAATCTTAATTATCAGCAGAAGAAGACGATAGGCGCCGCCTATGTGCTGGATAAGCTCAACCCGTCCACTCCATACGGAAGGGAGTTAGTACGCGGCCTAGCTCCATTCCGGCGTGGGGAAGAGGGCTTGCTTGAGCGTGAGCTGCGCAACGCAGCCCAAGCCGCCGTATTGAAAAAGGATAATGCAGGGACATTCTATAATCTGCTTCATACCCTTTCTAAATTCCGCGATATACGCGGGTCGCTGAACAAATTAAAGCCTCCGTTACGGGTTCTCAGCGATGTTGAGCTGTTTGAGGTAAAGGGCTTCCTTATAAGCCTTAACGAGCTTATCCCCGTCTATAACGAATGTAACGGAGCGGCAGGCTTCACAGGCATCGGCTTTATTGATATGACGAAGGCCTTAGATATCCTTGACCCGGATAAGAGCGGGCTCAGGAGCTTTTATGTAAGCGAGCTGTACTCGGAAAAGCTGCGGGATATCCGGCGCGAAAAAAAGGATATTGAAGCCCGCCTTAACGCGGCAGCTGACGGGCCGGAGCGTGTGAGCCTGACGCTTGAGCGTATGCGCGCCGCTGCGGCGGAGGACGCCGAGGAACTGAATATAAGGGAGCGGCTGACGGAGCTTCTCGCGGAGCATAAGGAATCCTTTTTTATGAACATCGCGGCGATAGCGCGGCTGGATTTTACATTGGCGAAAGCTGAACTGGCCGTGGCTTACAACTGCGTAATGCCGGTTATTGCCCATAATAGTATAGTGATTGAGGAAATGTACAGTCCCGAGGCCGACGACGCGTTAAAAGCCCGGGGCCGCTCCATGATGCCTGTTTCGATTGCGCTGTCGCCGGGAGTATGTATCCTCACCGGCGCAAACATGGGCGGGAAGAGCGTCGCGCTGAAGACGCTGGCGCTTAACGCGTACCTGTTTCAATGCGGTTTATTAGTGTTCGCGAAGTCGGCCGCGCTGCCTTTATTCGACGCGATGGATTTTATCATGGGGGACGAAAGCTCGGTCTGGACGGGGCTTTCCAGCTTCGGGGCTGAAATAGCCGCCCTTAACGGTATATTGGAGCGCGCGGGCGGGTTCTCTTTGATCATTCTGGACGAGCCCGCAAAGGGGACTAACCCCGAGGAGGGCCGGGCCGTTGCGGCGGCCCTGGCCAAACGGTTAAACGGCCTCAAGTCCATATCCGTTATCGCTACTCATTATGACAACGTGGCGACGACCGATTACCGCCGCTACGCTACGGCGGGGCTGAAGAAAGACAAAGTGGCGGCGGCGGAGAGACTGACCCCTGAGCTTATCCCGGAGCTTATGGATTACCGGCTGGTGGAGGTAACGCAAAACCAGGCCACCGCTCAGGCTGTGCCGAGGGACGCGCTGACTATATGCAAGCTCTTGGGGCTGGACGCGGGGGTTATTGAGTTGATTGAGGGGGAACTGGGATTTTAAACCATTACTTAAAGCGGAGAGCCTATGGTATAATGGCGGTTGTAAGTCTATTATAATCCGTGGAGGATGGGTATGACTCGCAACAAGAAATTGAATGACTGGGTTTCATGGGCGGCGGCATTATGCAGGCCCGACGAGGTTGTTTGGATTGACGGCTCGAATTTGGAAGAGCTGAGAGAGAAAGCCCTGGCGTCCGGCGAATTAGTACGGCTTAACCAGGAAAAGCTGCCCGGATGCTATCTGCACCGGTCCGCTCAAAACGATGTGGCCCGTTCCGAGGGCAAAACCTTTATCTGCACCGAATCAAAGGTTGACGCCGGGCCTACGAACAACTGGGAAAAGCCTGAAACAATGTATAACCGCCTTACTCCCCTGTTTGACGGGTCGATGAAAGGCCGCACAATGTATGTTGTCCCCTATTGCATGGGCCCAATCGAGTCCCCCTTTGCGAAGCTCGGCGTCGAAATTACCGATTCTATATACGTGGTTTTAAACATGTGCATTATGACGCGCGTGTCGAAGGATGTCATCTACGCGCTGGATTATTACGCTAATTTTGTCAGGGGGCTGCATTCCACTGCCACCCTCGACGAAAATAATAGATATATCTGCCATTTCCCGGAGGATTTAACCATATGGTCGATAAACTCGGGGTACGGCGGAAACGCTTTGCTGGGTAAGAAATGCTTTGCCCTGCGTATTGCGTCGTTCCAGGCCAGGCGCGAGGGCTGGCTTGCCGAGCATATGCTTATCATCGGCATAGAAAACCCGCAAGGCAAGACCCATTACATATGCGCCGCGTTCCCGTCGGCATGCGGCAAAACAAATTTGGCGATGATCGTCCCCCCTGAGGTATATACAAAGGCCGGATATAAGGTATGGTGCGTCGGCGACGATATCGCCTGGCTGCGTATCGGCAGGGACGGACGCCTCTGGGCCGTCAACCCGGAAAACGGCTATTTCGGCGTTGTTCCCGGCACAAGTGAAATAACAAACCCCAACGGCCTTCAGGCAATGCGGACGGATACGATTTTCACAAACGTTGTATACAATAATGACGACGGAACGGTCTGGTGGGAAGGCCTTGACAGCAACCCGCCGGAGAACGGAACCGACTGGACAGGCCAGCCCTGGAACGGAAAAACCTCGCATCTCAAAGGCGCGCATCCCAACAGCAGGTTTACCGCGTTCGCGAAGAACTGCCCGACTATCAGCCCCGAATTTGACAATCCTGAAGGGGTGCCGATCTCCGCGATAGTGTTCGGCGGAAGACGCGCCAAAACCGCGCCGCTGGTATATCAGGCAAGGGATTTTGAGCACGGGGTATTTATCGGTTCTATAATCGCTTCCGAAACCACGGCCGCAGCCACAGGAGCCGTCGGCGTCGTCCGGCGCGACCCGATGGCGATGATGCCGTTCTGCGGATATAATATGGGCGATTATTTTGATCACTGGATTCAGATGGGCAAGAGGCTAAAGAAAAAAGCCCCGTTAATATTTAATGTAAACTGGTTCAGGACGGACGAGGAGGGAAGGTTTCTGTGGCCGGGCTTCCGTGAAAACCTCAGGATTGTCGACTGGATGATTAAACGCTGCGAAGGCAGTATAGACGCGGTTAATACGCCCATCGGCTACATGCCTACCCCAGAAGATATCAACAGCGAGGACCTGGATCTTTCAATGGCCGCCGCAGCCGAGCTGCTTACCGTGAATAAAGAGCTTTGGAAGTCTGAGATTGAGGATATAAGGGCATTCTACAGCAAGTTTAATGAACACACGCCAAGAGAGCTGTGGAGCCAGCTGTCCATGCTGGAGGAAAGGTTGGACGAGATGTAATTATACTGCGTCACTAACAAGGAACCCGCCCGCGTCTCCCAACCGAGCCTACCGCACGACGCGGGCGGGTTTTATTAAACGTGACGCAGTATATGTCTTCATTCCCCTGCCCTCCCGGCTCCTGCTCCTTACTACGAGAGCCGCGAGCAGACCGGCATTAAACGCCGTTCCCGCGGCGAATGTCCCCAGGGTGTGCATGATAAACGCGGTTATTATAAATGTTATTACGGTTATAATAAACGGCAGCAGCCGCGGTTTGGGTTTCATATCTGCACACCCCTTTTATGAATTTTTCTTTTTTCGAAATTTTGCGGAAGTGTTGACATAGGCCGCGCTTTCATATATAATATGCTTCCGTGACACTCTCCGACACACAAAACTTAGATAATACGATGATCGTCGATGTCTCGGCGGTTCCGGCGGAAGGGCGGCACGCCCTGGATATAAAAGGGTATACGGACGTCCCGGAAGCCCTGTGCCCCGGCGCGTCAAGACGCCCGGCCGGGCTTTTGTTCCGCGGTTTTATCGAGCGGAAGGGCGGGAGCCATGTCCGCTTCAGCGTATCGGGTGTGATGGAAGCCATATTATACGCGCAGTGCGCCGTCTGCTTGAAAGACATCTGTTTGCGCGTGTCGGCGGAGATAGACGAAACCTTCGCGAGGGAACCGGACGACATCGACCAGTGGCCCATCACGGGGAATAAAGCCGACCTTGTCCCGATGTGCCGCAGCATCTTGCTTACAAGCCTTCCGGCGCGGGCGCTGTGCGATGAAGGCTGTATAGGCTCTACGGACGATTATAGACCGCCCGGAGTAAAACTGTTCAATAAAGAAATACGAAAGGAGCAATAGATATGGGAGCGATATGCCCGAAAGGCAAACATTCAGGGGCGCGGCGCGATAAAAGGCGCGCGCAGAGCTTTCGGATTCCCGGGGCCACCCTGTCAAAATGCCCGAAATGCGGGGCGCTGGTAAAACCGCACAGGGCTTGCAGGTCTTGCGGAACCTATAAGAGCAGCGAAGTCCTCAACGTCGGATAATGTCCGGCATGGTCTATGTGGCCATAGACGCGATGGGCGGCGACAACGCCCCGGCCGAGGCGGTAAAAGGCGCGGTAGCCGCGCTTAACGGGAGGGAAGGTTTTGGCGTTATCCTGACCGGCGACGAACGTGCGATAAACCGCGAACTGGCCGCTTGCAATCAATACAACGATTACGCCGCTGGAAACCCTAAGCGGCTTATTGTCGTTCATGCCGCCGAAATAATAGGGAATGACGATCACCCCACAGCGGCGATAAAAGAGAAAAAGGACTCGTCTCTTGTCCGCGCTCTGCGCTTGGTTCAAGAGGGCGCCGCGGCAGCAGCGGTATCGGCGGGGAACACCGGGGCGCTCCTTGTGGGCGGCCTCAGCATAATCGGCAGGGCTAAGGGCGTACTGCGCCCCGCGCTGGGGGTTTTGCTGCCCGGTACGGGCGGCTTCGGCTACACCTTCTTGATAGACGCCGGGGCCAACGCGGACGCCAAACCACAGTACCTGGCCCAGTTTGCCCGGATGGGCAGCGTCTATGTTGAAGCGGTCTTCGGGGTAAAAAGCCCCAGGGTCGCTTTAATAAACATGGGCACGGAGCGCGAAAAGGGCAACGCCCTGACGAAGGAGGCCTACGGCCTTCTTGAGAGCGGCGGCCTTAACTTTGCCGGCAACATCGAGGCAAGGGACATCCCGCTGGGCGGGGCCGACGTAGCCGTCTGCGACGCGTTTACCGGGAACATTATACTCAAGCACACGGAAGGCCTTTCAAAGGCCCTTTTGTCCGTTATAAAAAAGGAATTAATGAGCGGCGCGGTAACGAAGCTGGGAGCGCTGCTGTCAAAGAAAGCCTTTGCAAACGTAAAACTGCGTTTCGACTCAAGCGAGGTAGGCGGTGCGCCGTTCTTAGGCCTGGATGGGCTGTTGGTAAAGGCCCACGGGAATTCCGACGCCAAAGCCTTTATGAACGCCGTTTACAAAGCCGTCGAGTTCTCCGGAACCGGTATGGAGCAATTAAAGGGCATGTTCAGTCAAAGCAGGCCGGACGACAATCCTGATGGAGAATAACATGGAGAATAAAATCGAACTGGACAAAATAAGGGAGCTTACAGCGGATATAATGTCCATAAGCATAGATAAAATCAGCGAAAATACACATTTTATAAAAGACCTCGGCATGGATTCGCTGGACATATTCCAGCTGGTAGCAGAGCTGGAGGACGCCTTCGGCATAGACATCCCCGAAGCCGCGATAAAAAACATCAAGACAGTGAAAGACGCGGTTGAACTCGCTATGAGAGAAGGCAGATAACAGAGATCAGTTAAAAGATAAAGGATAAAAGATAGAGAATGTACCCGCTGATGAGGTTATAAATGGCTGAAGATTACCAGTTAAAAGATTTTCAAAATGTATTGAATTACACGTTTAAAAACCCGGGCCTATTGGTTCGGGCTTTGACCCATTCTTCCTATACGAACGAGATGAACGCGGGCAGGCACCCAAGCCCCGAGGACAACAACGAGCGCCTGGAGTTCCTGGGGGACGCGGTGCTGGAGCTGGTTATATCCGAATACATCTACAACACATACCCCGAGCTGACCGAGGGCGAGATGACGAAGCTCAGGGCCAGCGTGGTATGCGAAGCCACGTTATCCGAAGCCGCGAAGGCGCTGGAGATGGGGCGGAATATGCTTATGGGCCGGGGTGAGGAGCGCACAGGCGGGCGCGGGCGTGGTTCAATCCTGGCCGACTGTTTTGAGGCCCTTGCCGGGGCCATCTTCACCGACGGCGGCTTTGCACCCGCCAAAGACTACATTATGCGGAATCTGCGCGATATCGTCCATGAGCGCAGGGCCAGCTTTATGAACTCGGACTATAAAACAAGCCTCCAGGAAGCTATACAGCGTTTCAGCAAGGAGCCGCTGGAGTATACGGTTATCGACGAGGTCGGCCCGCCCCACGACCGCGTCTTTGTAGTGCGGCTTACCCACGCGGGCAAAACCCTGTCCACGGGCCGGGGCCGGAGCAAGAAAGAGGCGGAGCAGAACTGCGCGAAAAAGGCGCTGGAAGAGCGGGATAACAGTTGAAAGAGAAAAGTTGTTAAATAATAACCCCGCCGCCCAGCACCCGGTCTCCGTCGTATAAAACCGCCGTTTGCCCCGGGGTTATTGCACGCTGGGGCTCGTCGAAGGTCACGCGTACCCGGTTCGGAGTTATCGGCTCCGCCAGCGCTTGCTGTTCTTTGTGGTGATACCGCACCTTCGCCGTAACGCGAGCAGGGCCGGTGAACGGCATGGCAAGCCAGTTGAACCGCTCCGCGACGAATTCCCGAGTGAACAGGTCATCGTCGCCGCCCATAATCACAATCCCGGCGGCGGCGTCAATCTTGCACACGTAAGCCGGCGCGCCAGCCGCTATATTAAGGCCCTTGCGCTGGCCTACCGTAAAACCGCCGGCCGCTGTCCTGCGACCCAGAATCCTTCCCGCCGCGTCAACAAAGACCCACTCCCTGGGCGGTTCGGGGCTGTTGGCCTCGATAAAACCCTTAACGTCGCCGTCGGGGATGAAGCATATATCCTGGCTCTCGCTTTGATCCGCGCCGGGAAGCCCCGCCGCGTTGAGGGTATCCCTTGCCTGGGGCTTGGTCATACCGCCCAGCGGGAAGAGTATCCGGCCAAGACGCTCTTTGGGTATCCCGCTTAACATATAGCTTTGATCCTTCGCTGCATCCGTTCCTTTGCGCAAGGCGTATCCGTCCGGTTCCTCGGTTATGCGGGCGTAATGCCCGGTGGCGAGGCAATCAAAGCCGTTTTGGTTCATGTAATCGAACAAGGCCCCAAACTTGACGGCCTTGTTGCATACGGCGCAGGGATTGGGCGTAAGGCCGCCGCGATAATCCGCGATAAACGGCTCGATAACCTCCCGCCTGAACAGCTCACGAAAATCCGGCGCGTGATGCCTGATGCCCAGCGCTTCGCACAGCGCGGCGGCGCGGCCGTCGTCCGCGGACGACAGCGTCATCGTGACCCCCGCGACTTCGTAACCGGCCTCTTTCAATAAATACGCGGCGGCTGAGCTGTCAACCCCGCCGCTCATCGCCACTAAAACCTTTCCGTTACCCATTTTTCACCTTCGTCAATAAAACAGCGCATTCCACATGCTGTGTGCGCGGGAACATGTCTACCGCGACGGCTTTCACCGCCGCGTAACCGCGTTCCCTGAAGAACCCGATATCACGGGCCAGCGTCCCCGGGTCGCAGGAGATATAAATTACCTTGCCCGGCGATACATCCGATATGGCGTTTACCAGTTCCGCGCCTAGGCCCTTTCGCGGCGGATCGACTATCACGGCGTCCGGTTTGAGCCGCGGCACAAACCCGCCGGAGAGATCGGTTTGGATGAATTCGATGTTCTTAATATTGTTCAGACGCGCGTTTTCCTTCGCGTCCTCAACGGCTTCCCTAGTTATTTCCATACCTATAACATTAACGCGGGCTTCCTTCGCGAAATACAGCCCTATCGCGCCGACGCCGCAGAACAGGTCAAGGGCGGTATCGCCTTCGCTGAGACCGGCCATGTCCAGCGCGGCTTTGTATAAAACCTCTGCGGCAGGGCTGTTCACCTGATAAAACGACTTTGGCGATATCCGCAACTTGAGGCCGCAGAAACCGTCGCAGATATAACCGGCTCCCAGGAGTAAGCGGTAATCCTCCCCCAGTATGACATTCGTCTGCCTTGTGTTGACATTAAACGCGACGGAGCGGACGGCGGGAAAGGCCGAGACAAGGCCCCTCGCCAGCGCGTCTTCGCCGGGTATCCCCTTCCCGTTAATGACAAGGCATACGAGTATCTCCCCCGAACGCCGGCCCTTGCGGATATATAGATGCCTGAACAGCCCGGTTCCAGTCTCTTCATTATAGACGGTCAGCTTGTTCGTGTTGATAAAGTCCCGGACATACGCTCCGATGTCCGAAAACTCGCCGGGCATAAGCAAGCAGTCCCGGCCTTCCACCAGGCGGTGGCTCCTTTCGGCGAAGACGCCCAGAGCGGCTCTGCCGTCCGCCGCGAAGCCAAACGGGAACTGAGCCTTGTTGCGGTAACGCAGGGTTTCCGGGGAAGGGATTATCTTTACGTCCAGCTCAACGCCGCCGATGCGTTTAAGCGTCTCTTCAACAGTCCGCCGCTTTAACCGCAGCTCTTCGGCGTAAGCGATGTGCCGGAAGCAGCAGCCCCCGCAGCCGCCTCGGGCAGGGCCGCCGTAAGCGGGGCAGTCCGGCTCGGTCCGGCTTGGCGACGCCTCTAAAATCTCCAAAACCTTCGCGAAGGCGTATCCTTGCTTAACCTTCGTAATATGCACGCGTGCGAGGTCGCCGGGGGCGGTCTTTGGAGCGAATATCACAAAAGAAGAAAGGGACTCGTCTCCGGTAGGATGGCCGACGCCAAGCCCCTGGTTGGAAACGCCGGTTACGCGGATGATTGCCTCATCATTTTTTCTCGGTAGCTGATCAATTGATTTATCTATTCCCATTATCCGAATCGCTTCATAAATATCTCGGGGTTAATCAGCGCGTCAGCGTTCGCGTTGATTTCGTCCACGCTCCAGTTCCACCACTTCACGCGCAGCAGTGTCTCTATCATCTCCGGCGGGAACCTGTACCGCACGACCTTCGCGGGGACGCCGACGCACACCGCGTAAGGCGGCACGTTCTCCAGCACGACGGCGCCCGCGCCGATTATCGCGCCGTCCCCGATATTCGTGACCTTAGAGGCGTTTACGAACGAATTAGCGCCGATGTATACATCGTTTCCGATCGTTATACGGTTTTTCCCTTTCCCATAGGGATGCTTGGGGTCAGCTTTAACCCTGTCTTTGAACATTGCGATGTTTTCATCCGTGAATAAATCCTGGAGATCGTCGCTGGTAAAAATCATATTTTGCTGGTGATCGATCTGAACCATCGCGGTGATGTTGATGGATGTAAAATGTCCAATACTTTCAAGGAACCCGTATTTACAGCCCTTTTCGTATTTATCGCCGAAATATGTCTCCCTGCCGATCTTCACGCCGTGACATTCCCATTCAAAAGGAAGCCCCATATCGTCGTCGCCGAATAAAAAACAGTCGTAGGCATACCTGAACGGCTCGCTTTGCTCGTCCATATCAAAGTCGGCTTCGTCGCCGCCGTTTACGATGATCACATAATGCTTTTTGGGGTCGACATCCTTCGCGATATGGTAATTATACCCTTTAAGCGCCCGCTGTAAAAGGCGCGTCGGGGTTCCCCACACCGCAATCTCGCGCCCGTTAAGGCAGCGGTCAAGAACCTGTTCCAATTTGGTTTTCACAATAAATTCCTCCGTAACAGTGATTTCATAAAAATTCCCCCCATCATAAACGCGTAGCGTCTGTAATGGAGGGCATCCGTCTGCTATAAAACCATTCGTCTTAATTAAAGCCTTTAAAGCCTTTATTATATATGCTAACGCGTTAATGGCGTATAAATCCAGAACACCGCGTTATACAGACGTTCGTGGGATTATAACTTTGTGGAATCCAGCTGGCGACAGTAGATCAACGTTTGATCAGATTAGAGCTTGATAACATTCGAGGCCTGGGGGCCTTTGGCTCCGTTCACTACCTCGAATTCTACCTCTTGTCCCTCTTCGAGCGTCTTGTAACCATCGGAATTGATTGCGGAGAAGTGGACAAATACGTCGTC